>JAIDLO010000142.1 GCA_029050995.1 Eubacterium sp.
TAACAATACTGATTTTGGGGTTGGTGACTGATATGATAAATGAACTTTTACTTATAGGATCTTTGATTTTTATTTATGCAATGGTGCTTATCGCATACAAATTATTCGGAAAAGCAGGGCTTTACTGCACAAGTGCAATTGCAACAATTCTTGCAAACATAGAGGTTTTAATTCTTGTAAATGCATTCGGAATGGAGCAGACACTTGGCAATGTTCTTTTTGCGGCAACCTTTTTGATAACAGACATTCTTTCCGAATGTGAGGGCAAAAAGGCAGCAAACAAGGCAGTTTGGATAGGCATGTTTACCTCCGTATTCTTCCTGCTTTTAAGCCAGAGCTGGATGCTTTACAAGCCAAGTGACGGCGACTGGGTAATGGGTTCTATTGAAGCTGTTTTTTCAAACACACCGAGAATGCTTACCGCTTCCTTTGTTGTTTATGCAATCAGCCAGCTGTTTGATGTTTGGCTTTACCACAAATGGTGGGCATTTACGGAAAAGAAATTCGGCGATAAAAGAAAATTCCTTTGGCTGAGGAATAACGGCTCAACACTGATCAGCCAGATTTTAAACACACTTTTATTTACCTTATTTGCATTTTACGGCACATACGATTTCAAAACGCTTATTTCAATTTTCGCATCAAGCTATGTTATTTATATCTTTACATCCTTGCTTGATACACCAGCTGTTTACCTTGCCAGAAAAATCAGCGATAAACAGAAAAAAGGCTCTCATTAAAGAGAGCCTTAATTTTTTACTTTTTTCTGCTGATATGTTCAACAACCGAAAGCACCGCAGGAAAAAGTACACCTGCTACGGCAAAAACCAGCCATGTTAAATTCCATTTATTTGTTAAAAAGCTCCATAGCAGAAATATAGCTACTGCCGAAAGCCAATAGGTAACGCAGACTGCAGAAACAAGTGTATTTCTTCTTTTCTTATCCTTAGAAAAATCCCCCTCCTGCAACAGCATATTAAATGCGTTATTTATTGTATTTACACGGGTTAAAAGCATAACGCCGACTGCAACAATAAAGATTGAAATACACAGACAGGTCATTACAACAATGTCATTATCCCCGTTTATAATTGCTCCTGCGAAAAGAGGAACTGCTCCGAGCACACAGATAATTACACCTGCAATAGTGTTTGCAGTATAGTTTTTTGAAAAGCTTTCCTTTTCACTGCGTGCTTTCTTTACGGCATTTGAATCCACATTCAGTATTTCTTTTTCCATATACTGATACTGCGAGGTTTTGCTGCCGCAGAAAATAAATATGCCTACAGCAACAGCAATGAATGCAAGCAGCATTATCAATCCGCCACCGCCTGCCGTGTTTTCGGAAATATAGTTTTTTATATTATTATCACTGAAAACTGCAAGCATAAGCAGGCATATCGGCGAAACAATACACAAAAATACGCCGATTGAAAGCGGAGTTGCAATTTTTCTTTTTGCATGTATGAAATCCTCTGCCTCCTGTGCTGTTACATAGCGAGAGTCATTCTCTTTTTCCTCATGAATCTGTATTTCTTCCTGTATTTCTTCAATTTCATCTTTCAAAAGATAATCCGTGCTTACTCCGAACAGATTGGAAAGCTGAAGAATTCTGTCAAGATCAGGTAGTGACTGCATACTTTCCCATTTGGAAACAGACTGTCTTGTAACATTCATTATCTCCGCAAGCTCCTCCTGCGACCAACCTCTCTGCCGTCTGAGTTTAATTAACTTATCCGCAAAAATCATAATTTTACCTCATTTCATTGATTTGTTTGCAATTGCAGCTTAATCATAACTTTTTACTGCGGATTACACAACCAACCGCCGCTATTCAATTTGTCAACCAGCAGTTGCATCATAGATTTTTACGAACAAAACAACGCATTATCCTTTTTCTGCAAAACAGCCATTGCAAGCAGAACAATGGAAAAGCTTACAATTCCGCCGACTGTTACATCACTTAAATAATGCGCGCCCATAACAAGGCGGGTAAATGCAACGATACTTGTATAAATGCAAGGAAGCCAGAAGCAAAGCTGTTTCTTATCTTTGAATTTTTCAAAAACAAACGGAAAGAGCATAAGAAGATAGCTCATTCCTGCCCCTGCTGTATGACCGCTTGGAAACGATTTATTTCCGTTTATACCATTTAAAACATACCAAGGCGTAAACGCATCATAGCTTCCGTTTGCAAGCAAATCTCTGAAACGGACTCTACCCCAAAGATATTTCATTCCCTCTATGCAGGAGAGCTGAACAACCATAACAGCTATACCTGCAACGGCAAGCACGAAAAGCGGCTTTTTGAGCTTTTCGGGAATATGAACAAGCCTGCCGAACAGAAGAAGCATAACACCGAAGCCGATACCATAAACAATACCGAAAGCAAGCTGATTTTCCTGAACAAAAAAGTGCTTTGCAATATATGTACCCATATAAGCCGAGCCGCCGAGATTGACGAGCAAGCCTGCAATTTTCTGCCACGCTTTATCGGCAGTATAGAAAATAACGATACCTGCAAACGGCATAATCAGACGGCACGGAATTTCGCCCGTATTATAAAACCAAACGCAAATCGGATTTTCAGGATTATTCAGCCAGATATCCATTTTCAAATCAAAAAATGCAGCAAAGCACAGAGCTACTGCTGAAACCACATAAAAAAGAATTATATTGTTTTTATAAGCTTTAATCATAAATACCCCTCCGAAAGTATTTTATCATATAAAGCACCTTATTTCAATCCAATATAACGGGATGTCGAGGACGCCATCCCCTACAATTTTTTGTAAATTTAAAACTTTCGTAAGGTTCGGCATCCTTGACGAACCGATTGTAGCAACAACTTTAAATTGACATCATTTTTGCAATATGATACTATTTTTATAACAAATAAGTTATTCTGGAGGCAGCTTATGGAGGTTGTTGCACAGCGTGTTTTTGACCCGCTTTATATGTGGCTTGATATAGGATTTCTTTTGATATTTGCAGGTATGCTGCTGTACAAAAAGAAATATGCAACTGTTATTGTAGGTATCATATTCGGCTTTGTTTATCAGCTTGTTGATTACGGCATTTTTCATCTTTTAACACATTCACGAAGCATATCGGACGGACACAGCCTGTTTTGGGTTTTAATGTGGATGTCTATGAGCTATGGATTTACAAATTTTGTTTGGATCTGGCTATGGATTTCAAAGGACAAAAACCTTTTTGAATGGACCTTGCTCATACTCGGCTGGTGGGTATGCTGCCCGTTAATTACAAAAACCTTCGGCACAGGCGAAAATATGATTACCATTCAGCGAACAACAGGCTCTTATCACGGCTATATGGCAATCATTCTTTTTGTTGGCTATCTTCTGCTTATTCTTTGGAACATATCCCGAAAGAAAAAGGAAGCGCGTATCAACATTCCTTGGCTGCTGATTATCGGAATTCTTGTTCAGTTCGGCTGGGAGGCAGGGCTTTTCCTTGGCGGAATCAGAAGCGCCGAGCTTGGCTCAACAGCAGAAAAGCTTGCCCCTATGATTATCAATTCCCTGCTTGAAACAAATCTTGGTATGCCTTACATTTTCGCTATCTTTATTGCCTTTTCAGCGAAATTTAAAGAGAATCTAAAGAAACGAACAAACCGATTAACCTTTGTAGAAAGAATTATAGAAAACAACAGCGAAAAGGTAAAAGGTACAGAGATATCCGAATATCTTGATGTATAAAATGAGCCGACGGCAAAATGCCGTCGGCTTCTTAATTTATACAAACTGATTTACATTTTCATCATAGGAATACCCAACTGATGAAAGGCGGGAAATAATATCATTTTTATCCTCATCAAGATCATCACAAAGCGCATCAAGATTTGAATAGCGATCACGAAGCTTTGTATTCACAACGCTTAAAAGCAAAAAATTATCCATAGGTAACGCCATTTTTACACCTCCGTTTTATTAAATCTAACATAGTTTTCTTATTTTTTCAACAAATAACTTAACTTATATTGAATATTTTACTAATTTATGTAATAATATAATAATTAATTTAGGAGAAGAGAATTATGAGTGACTTTAAAGATTTAGCAGAGCTTTTATTTCCGAATATAACAAAAAGCCCGGATTATTACGAGGAGCTTTATCCGCAGAGAGATTTACCGGAAGGGGCAAGAGTTTCAAGATTTTCCCCAAGCCCGACAGGCTATCTTCATTTCGGCGGCTTATATGCTGCAACTGCTGCAAAGCAGAACTGCGTTGTAACAGGCGGTAAATTCTATTTAAGAATTGAAGACACCGATAAAAAGCGTGAAATTGACGGCGGAATTGATGCCATTGTAGACGGTCTTGATGCATTCGGTATTACCCGTGATGAGGGTGTAATAGATCAAGACAACGAAATCGGCGAATACGGACCATATATTCAAAGCAAAAGAGCCGAGATTTATCAAACATTTGCCAAAAGCCTTACCGAGCAGGGGCTTGCATATCCTTGCTTTTGCAGTGAGGAAGACCTTGAACAAATGCGAGCTAAGCAGGAAAACGAGGACATTAAAGGCTATTGGGGCAAATATGCAAAATGCAGAGATTTAAGCTTTGATGAAATCAAGGCAAATATCGAAGCAGGCAAAACTTGGACGCTCCGCCTTAAATCTCCCGGCAGTGCTGACGGCAAAATCAAATTTGAAGATTTGATAAAAGGCAAAATTGAAATGGCAGAAAATGTGATTGACATTGTTCTTTTAAAAGCAAATGGTATTCCGACATATCATTTTGCACACGCTGTTGACGATCATTTAATGCGCACAACGCATGTTATTAGAGGCGACGAATGGATTGCAAGCGTTCCGCTTCATCTTCAGCTTTTCAAGGTTCTTGGATTCAAGCCAATGAAATATGCGCATTTTGCACCTATTCTTAAAGAGGACAACGGCGGAAAACGCAAATTATCAAAGCGTAAAGACCCTGAGGCTGCCGTTTCATATTATGTTGAGCAGGGCTTCCCGAAGGAAAGCGTTTCCGAATATATTTTCACAATCTTGAACAGTAATTTTGAGGATTGGCGCAGAGCAAACAAGGACGCTGATTTAGCTTCATTCCCATTCAATCTTAAAAAAATGAGCGTTTCGGGTGCTTTATTCGATATGGTAAAGCTTCTTGATGTTTCAAAAAATGTAATCAGCACAATGAAGGCTGAAAAGGTTTTTGCGCTTTCCTATGAATGGGCAAAGGCATATCATCCGCAGCTTGCATCACTTTACGAAAAAGATACCGAAAGAGCAACTGCAATTTTAAACATAGACAGAGAAAACAAAAAGCCGAGAAAAGATATTGCAAAATGGAGTGATATTCCCGACTACATCAGCTATATGTATGATGAAACATTTACACCATGCTATGAGCTGAACGGCAATGCAACACCGCAGCTTGCTGCTGATGTACTTGAAAAATACATTGACACAGTAAACCTTGATGATGACAAGGACACATGGTTTGCAAGAATCAAGGACTTATGCGAGCCTCTTGGCTGCACAGCCAATGTTAAGGAATTCAAGCAGAATCCTGAAGCATTCAGAGGTCATGTAGGCGATGTTTCAACAATCATCCGTGTTGCTTTAACAGGCAGAACAAACACACCGGATTTATATTCAATAACTGCGCTTCTCGGCGAAGAAACAGTTAAAGCAAGGCTTAACGCCGCATTAAAACATTACAAGGAGGAAATCTAATGGCTAAGGAAGTTACAACAGAAGAAACAAAAGAATATTCCAATTTTATTCATGATTTTATAGACAAGGATTTAGAAGACGGCGTTTATTCAAGAGTTCAGACTCGTTTTCCTCCCGAACCAAACGGTTATCTTCATATCGGACATGCAAAGGCAATCTGCATAAACTTTGGTGCTAAGGAAAAATACAACGGCATATGCAATCTTCGCCTTGATGACACGAACCCTGTTAAGGAAGATACAGAATATGTTGATGCAATCAAGGAAGACATTGAGTGGCTTGGCTTTAAATGGGACAATCTTTATCACGCATCCGATTACTTTGATTTTCTTTATGAATGCGCAATAAAGCTTATCAAAAAGGGCAAGGCATTTGTATGCGACCTTACACCAGAACAGCAGAGAGAATACAGAGGAACGCTTACAGAGCCTGGAAAGGAAAGCCCTTACCGCAATCGTTCCATTGAAGAAAACCTTGATTTATTCCAGAGAATGACAAACGGCGAATTCCCCGAAGGCGCAAAGGTGCTTCGTGCAAAGATTGATATGGCTAGCCCGAATCTGAATATGAGAGATCCGATCATTTACCGCATTATGTTTGCGTATCATCACAGAACAGGCGATAAATGGTGCGTTT
>JAIDLO010000143.1 GCA_029050995.1 Eubacterium sp.
ACATGAATTATGTTGATTTGTTTATAATTGTTTTATTTCTGGTTATTGTTTTTGAGGGCTATGCAAGGGGATTCCTTGTTTCCCTTTTGTCCTTAATTAGATTTGCGGTCGGCATTCCTGTTTCATTCCTTGTTGCAGAGAATTGCAGTACCGCAGTGTATACAAGCTGTTTCAGAGAATCCATTAATACACAGGTATTAAACAGTATTGAAAACAGCGGGCTTGATCAATTTATAAGCTCTGTTAAAGATAGTGTTAATGCAATACCTGATGTATTTAAAGGCTCTGTTAATTTGTCCTTTCTTGATCATGCAACTGCTGCGTCAGCCGCAGACGGCGTTATGAAAAATATTGTTGATCCTGTTGCGGATAGAATTACGCAGATTGTTCTTTTTGTTATAACACTTGTTGTTTTTTACATAGCAGCAGGCATAATACTGTTTCTGACGAAAAAGCTCAGCAACAGCAAGCATGCGCCTTTCAGAAAAACAAATAAACTCCTCGGTGCAGTTTTCGGCTTGGTAAAAGCATTGATTTTTGTTTTTGCAATTGCTAAAATCGGTGCTTTCTTTACAGAAAATTTAAACTCTGTTGATAATTCCTTTTTACAGCAGGTTGCATCAAGTGGTATAATAGAGTTTGTAAATAAGTTTAATCCCATAAATATTATTGGAGGATAGTTAAATGAGCGATTCTAAATCAAATATTAAGGGGCTTTTTGAGGGCTGCCTTACAATTCCGAATCTTTTGTCCGTTATCAGAATTCTTCTTATTCCTGTTTTTGCAGTATTGTTTTTGCAGGAGCATTACATAATTGCAATCGCAATTATCATTTTTGCTGAATTAACAGATTTGTTTGACGGTATGATTGCAAGAAAATTCAATCAGGTTTCAGCACTCGGCAAAATATTGGATCCTATTGCAGATAAGCTTTCTCAGATATCAATCGTTATTGTTCTTATCATTAAGTATTGGGATAATGCGATTAAATATCTGTTTATGTTTTTCATAATTAAAGAATTGGTTATGCTGATTGGCGGTGCAATTCTTATATCAAAGGGGCTTCGCCCTGTTGCTGCAGAAATGTGGGGCAAGGTTGCTACAACTGTTTTCTGCGTTGTTATGATATTTGTACTTGCTTTCGGCGAAGGCGGTGCTTTGTGTGAAACGACAAACTTTACTCTGCCGAATGTTGTAACATGGGTGCTTGTAGCTATTTCCGCAATATGCACCTTAGGCTCGCTTCTTGGCTATATTCCCGGCTTTCTTCGCCAGATGAAAGAGAAAAAAGAAGAGAAATAATAAAAGGAGAAATCACTTTTAATGAAACAACAATTATGCAGCAGGTGCGGTGAACGCCCTGCGGTCGTATTTATTCAGAAAATGGAAGACGGAAAAATGGTGCCGGAGGGACTTTGCATCAAATGTGCAAGAGAACTCAATATCGGCTCAATCAATCAGATGATAGAACAGCTCGGTGTTTCCGATGAAGAGCTGGAAGCAGCTTCCGAGCAGATGAGCGCTTTTATGGAAAATATGTCTGATTTTGATTTCGGCTCACTCGGCGATATGTTTAATCCCGAAAATATGGATGGTGCGCAGACTTTTCCTTTTGCAAACCTTATGAATGCTTCAAATGATGATTCCAAAAAGGATGATAATAAAAAGGGCAAAAAGGGTAAGCGCGGCAAAAAGAACGCACAGGATGATTCCAGAAAGTTTTTAAACAGCTATTGCAATAATTTAACGGTTAAAGCTAAAAAAGGCGAAATAGACAGTATTATAGGCAGAGAAAAGGAAATCTCCCGTACAATTCAGATTCTTTGCAGAAGAACGAAGAATAATCCGTGTCTGATCGGCGAACCGGGTGTTGGTAAAACAGCTATAGCAGAGGGGCTTGCTATCCGTATTGCAAAAGGCGAGGTTCCTGCAAGGCTTATGGATAAAGAAATCTATCTGCTTGATTTAACGGCTCTTGTTGCGGGTACGCAGTTCAGAGGTCAGTTTGAAGGCAGAATTAAAGGTCTTGTTGATGAGGTCAAGCAGGAGGGTAATATTATCCTTTTCATTGATGAGGTTCATAATCTTGTCGGTACGGGCGACAGTGAGGGCACAATGAATGCCGCTAATATTTTGAAGCCTGCGCTTTCAAGAGGGGAAATCCAGGTTATCGGTGCAACAACCTTTAATGAATACAGAAAGTATATTGAAAAGGATGCGGCTCTTGAACGCCGTTTTCAGCCTGTTAAAATAGAAGAGCCATCCCTTGATGAGGCTTTCCGAATGCTGCTCGGTATTAAAGAATATTATGAGAGTTATCATAAGGTTCAGATTTCAGACAGTCTTGTTTATAAAGCCGTTACAATGTCTGAGAGATTTGTAACAGATCGTTATCTTCCCGATAAGGCAATAGATTTGCTTGATGAAGCCTGCACCTGTGCAAATCTTCGCAATCCTTTTATTTCCGAATACCAGATTATGCTTGAGAAAAAGCAGAATCTTCTTGAAAGAATTGATGTTGTTTCTCAGCCAGATGAGAATAATGAAATTGATTATGAGCTTGTTTCAAGGCTTAAAGCAGAGGCACTCCAGCTTGATCAGAAGCTTCCTGAGCTTGCAGAGAAAGCAAAGGATAATCAGGTGCTTGAACAGGATTTGGCAAAGGTAGTTTCCTTGTGGACGGGTATTCCTGCATCAAAAATTGAAGCAGGGGATATCAGAAAGCTTGCATCACTTGAGGATGAAATCAAGAAGCATATTGTCGGTCAGGATGATGCAATTGAAAAGGTTGCTGCTGCAGTTCGCAGAGGCAGAGTTCAGATCAGTCCTAAAAAACGCCCGCAGTCCTTTATCTTTGTTGGCCCTACAGGTGTTGGTAAAACGGAGCTTGTAAAGCAGCTTGCCGAATATCTGTTTGACAGTCCCGAATCTCTTATCCGCCTTGATATGAGCGAATTTATGGAAAAATTCAGTGTGTCAAGAATTATCGGTTCTCCTCCGGGATATGTCGGCTATGATGATGCAGGGCAGTTAACCGAAAAGGTCAGAAGAAAACCATATAGTGTTGTTCTTTTTGATGAAATAGAAAAGGCACATAAGGATGTTCTTAATATTCTTCTTCAGATTCTTGATGAAGGCAGAATTACGGATGCACAGGGCAGAACAGTTAATTTTGAAAACACAATTATTGTTATGACCTCCAATGCAGGTTCAACCGATTCTGCAACGCTCGGTTTTGGAAAATCCGATAATGAGATTAATCAGGATGTTACAATGAAAGCACTTGAACGCTTCCTTCGTCCTGAATTCCTCGGCAGGGTAGACGAGATTATTACCTTCAATACGCTTTCCTTTGATAATTTTGAAAAGATTGCTCGTATTATGCTTGAAGAACTCAAGGAAAGCCTCAAGGATAAAGCAATTGAGCTTGAATTTGATGACAGTGTTTCTGTGTTTATTGCAAAAGAAGCATATGGCTCAAAGAAAAATGCAAGAGGAATTCGTGATAGTGTAAGAAGAAATGTTGAAGATCAGCTTGCCTCGGCAATTGTATTCAATCAGGATGTTGAAATAAAAACATTTTATTTAACTGCTGATGAAAAAATTAATGTAAAAATTAATTGACTTTTTTTCAAAAAACTCTTGACAGTTCGACAGACATTTATTATAATAATGCCTGTCGCTTATGCGGGTGTAGTTCAATGGTAGAATGTCAGCCTTCCAAGCTGAACACGAGGGTTCGATTCCCTTCACCCGCTCCATTATTTGCGGGCGTAGTTCAATGCTAGAACGCCGTCTTTCCAAGTCGGAAAAAGAGGTTTAATTCCTTTCACCCGCTCCAATAAACGCGTTTGTAGCTCAGCTGGATAGAGCAACCGCCTTCTAAGCGGTAGGTCGAAGGTTCGAGTCCCTCCAAGCGCGCCATAGTATATAACCGCTTGAAGGGCGAGAAACGAGATACAAAAGTTTGTGAGCGTAGCGAGCAAAAACTTTTGTCAAGAAACACTCCGGTGGATTGTTTCGCATCGAGAGGAGAGTCCCTCCAAGCGCGCCAATATGGTGGGATTAGTTCAGTTGGTTAGAGCGCCAGTTTGTGGCACTGGAGGTCATCGGTTCGAATCCGATATCCCACCCCACTTAATTTAATAAAATCCCTTAACATTGGGGTGTCGCCAAGTGGTAAGGCAAGGGACTTTGACTCCCTCACTCGTAGGTTCGAATCCTGCCTCCCCAGCCAGCACCCTTATTTAAAGGGTGATATGTGGTTTATTAGCTCAGATGGCAGAGCACTTGACTTTTAATCAAGGTGTCCGGGGTTCGATTCCCCGATAAGCCACCAAAAGACTGTCGAAAGACAGTCTTTTTTATTTTGCCCATTTCTGCAAATAAAATAGTGCATTTATTTC
>JAIDLO010000144.1 GCA_029050995.1 Eubacterium sp.
CCCTTAAGCAACGGCAAAAAGGGCAATATTTCAATGGATTATTGAAGTGCGGGCATTTTGTGTTCGCACTTTTAATTTTTTACAAAGAGGTGTTTTTTATCAGCAAGGAAGCTCCACAGCTTAACGGTGAAATCAGAGATAAGGAAGTTCGTGTAATCACTGCAGACGGCGAACAGCTTGGTATTATGAGTGCCAAAGAGGCGCAGCAGGAAGCAGATAAAAGAGGGCAGGATTTAGTTAAAATTGCTCCGCAGGCAAAGCCGCCTGTTGTTAAAATTATGGATTACAGCAAGTTCCGCTATGAACAGGCTAAGCGCGAAAAGGAAAATCGCAAAAAGCAGAAAACTGTTGAAACAAAAGAAATTCGCCTTTCGCTCAATATTGATATCGGAGATTTCAATACAAAGGTAAACCAGGCAAAGAAATTCCTTGCCAAGGGCGATAAGCTCAAGGTTTCTATCCGTCTTCGCGGTCGTGAAATGGCGCATCCTGAAATCGGAACCGCCAATATGGAAAGATTTGCGGAAGCGCTTGGCGAAGAAGTTAATGTTGATAAAGCACCAAAGCTTGAAGGCAGACAGATTTTAATGTTCCTGTCTTCTAAATTAAGCAAATAAATTATTTTGGAGGAATAAATTATGCCTAAGATTAAAACTCACAGCGGCGCTAAAAAGCGTTTCAAAACAACAAAAAGCGGCAAGGTTAAGCGTGCTCATGCTTATACCTCACACATTCTTACAAAGAAATCAACAAAGCGTAAGAGAAATCTTCGTAAAACTGCAGTTGGCGATGTAACAAACCAGAAGCAGATGAAGAGACTTGTTCCTTATAAATAAAAACAACGCCGTTTCGGCAATTTAAGGATTATTATTTTACGGTTTAACAATAATTGGAGGTATTTAAGTTATGGCAAGAATTAAAGGCGCTTTAGCTACTCGTAAAAGAAGAAAGAAAGTATTAAAGGCTGCTAAAGGTTATTACGGCAGCAAACACAGCCTTTTCAAAACTGCTAAACAGGCAGTAATGAAGAGCGGTCAGTATGCATATATCGGAAGAAAGCAGAAGAAGAGAGAGTTCCGCAAAATGTGGATTACTCGTATCTCAGCTGCTTGCAAGATGAATGGTACAAACTATTCAACATTTATGAATGGTCTTAAAAAAGCCGGTATTGACCTCAACAGAAAAATGCTTGCTGAAATCGCTGTTGCTGATGCAGAAGCATTTGCTGCTCTTGTTGCAGCAGCAAAGGCAGCACTCTAATATTTATGTTTGAAAAGGCAAAGTTTTCTTTGCCTTTTTTAATTTTTATGTTGCACTTTTTTCCTATATAATGTATTATAATTTATATCTTATATAAGGGCTTAGAAT
>JAIDLO010000145.1 GCA_029050995.1 Eubacterium sp.
TTCTAATACAAAATTATGCAACACGCAAGTAAATTATTGAATATATATTCCTAGCATGGTAAAAGGTAGTATAAATTTTGATAATTATATGGTGATACTATGAGCGAAATTAAATTTTATGATACGCTTCCCGAAGAGGCGAAAGACATCAGAATAACTGTTTTCGTTGAGGAACAGGGCTTTCAGAACGAGCTTGACGAAATTGACAACACTGCCATTCACGCTCTGCTTTTTAAAGACGGACAGGCTGTTGCAACAGCAAGAATGTATGAAAAAGATAACGGCAAAGCCTTCTATCTTGGCAGAATTGCTGTTTTAAAGGAATTCAGAGGTCTTAACTTAGGTTACGAAATCGTTCATGCAATGGTTGAAAGAGCAAAAGCGCTCGGCGCTGAAAAATGCGAAATTTCAGCACAATGCAGAGCTATGGGCTTTTATCAGAAGCTGGGCTTCAAAGAAGAGGGCGAAACATATCTTGATGAACACTGCCCGCATATCCATATGGAGAAACGCTTATGATTACTGTTGATTTAAAAAATGCCGAGAAAAAGCAGACATTAAAAGGCTTCGGCACATCAGCCTGCTGGTGGAGCCAGAATGTTTCGGATGAAAAAACGGCAGATGAAATATCCGATTTGCTCTATTCCGAAAAAGGGCTTAATCTGAACATCTACCGATACAATGTAGGCGGCGGATGGAACGAAAAGAACTGCCGTGTTTTCAATCCCTGGAGAAAATGCGAAAGCTTTTATGTTTATGACGATAACAACGAGGATGAGCACTACAAGGGCGACGGCTATGATTTTGAAAAAGACAAAAACGCCTACAGCTTTATGAAAACCTGCCTTGCAAAAGGCAGCATAGACACCGTTATTCTTTTTGCCAATTCTCCGCACTATTCCTTTACATCAAGCGGACAGGCAAGCGGCAGCCTTATGCACCACACCTGCAATCTGCCGAAATGCAATTACAAAAGATTTGCCGAGTACTTTTTGGATATAACGGAGCATTTTATAGAGGACGGCATTCCTGTTACCCACATCAGCCCGATCAACGAGCCGCAGTGGAAATGGGGCGGAAACCATGTATGGCAGGAGGGCTGCCACTATGAGCCCGAAGAGGTTGCAGAGGTTTTCCACATATTCGCAGAGGAGCTTGAAAAAAGAAACCTTGATATTCAATTATACGGCCCCGAAAGCGGAGAAATCGGCGGACTTACCGAAGAATATCTCAGGCTCTTTAAAAATGACAAGCTGATTATGAAGCACCTTGGTGCATTTGCAATTCATTCCTATCATGTTGATAACGATACACAAATCCGAAAGGATTTTTACAACAATATCGTAATACCAAATCCCGATATCCGTTTTGATATGAGCGAATGGTGCGAGCTTCCCTGCAAAAGCGATACAAAATCAATCAAGGGCGCTTTAATCACTGCAAGAATTATCGGCAATGATTTCTCTCTTTTAGGTGCAGAAAGCTGGACAAGCTGGGTTGCCGTCAACCAGATTTATGATGTTAAGGGCGACGGCAAGGATTATTCCGACGGTCTGCTTTCAGCTACAAACGGCTTTACTTATTACTACATAGCCAAAAGATATTATGCTTTTCTTCACTTTTCAAAATTCATTAAAATCGGTGCAACTGTATTGAAAATAGAATATGCATCCGACAGCAAGCTGAATGTTTACACCTTTGTAAACCCGGACGGGCAAAAGGTTGCCGTTATCGTTAATGAGGGAAAAGCAGAGGATATTGAATTTTTGACAGACGAAAAAAATTGCGAAATTTACACAACAACCGCAAAAAAGAACTTCCGCAAGGATTTCAGCGGAGCTTTTAACGGATCAATACACAGCAAAGCATCATCCATAACAACGGTGGTATTATGGTAATCAAACCGATTGCAAAACTATACAATGATTTTCCGTCCAAATTCGGAATACCGCGCCAGAGCGGAAGAATAACAGAGCTGAAAAGCAAAATCATTTTTGAAAAGGAATTCAGAATTGAGGAGGCTTTCAGAGGGCTTGATCAGTTTTCACATCTTTGGCTGATCTGGGAATTTTCGGAAAGCAAAAAAGAGGAATGGAGCGCAACAGTCCGTCCGCCAAGGCTTGGAGGAAACAAGCGTATCGGCGTTTTTGCAACACGCTCTCCCTTTCGCCCGAATGCACTTGGGCTTTCCTGCGTTAAGCTGGAAGCCATTGAGAAAGACGAAAAGCAAGGAATCGTTCTGATCGTAAGCGGCGCTGATTTAATGAACGGCACACCGATATACGATATTAAGCCGTATATTCCGTATGCAGATTGCATTGAAGCTGCACAGGGCGGCTTTGCCGAAGAACATAAGGATTATAAAGCAGAGGTTGAAATTCCCGAAAACCTTTTAACAATGATTCCCGAGGATAAAAGAAAAGCACTTATAAAGGTGCTTGAAGACGATCCCCGCCCATCCTATAAAAAGGATATCGAAAAAGCCTACGGCTTCCCCTTTGCCGATTATGAAATCAAATTCACTGCAAAGGAAAATAAAATCATTGTTACGGATATTATTAAACTATAAAGAAACAGCTACCTAATCAGGTAGCTGTTTTTTGTTTTCAGATTACTTTTTATAATCAAAATCAGGGATTTTAGTCCAGCGGTTTTTGAAATAATGTGCTGAGAGCTTTGGCCTTCTGTCTCGTGTAAAGATACCTTTTTTATTGCCGTCAACACGCATAACACCCTGAATGGTTTGAAAGTCTGCAAAGTTCCATGTCTGTTCTCCTACAACAAATTTATATTTATCAAGAACAGTATTCATCGCATCATAATATTCAACCTGAAATTCTTCGCTGAACATATTCGGTACGGCATTATGAACGCCTGCAACCGTATCAGCTCCATATTCCGTTATCATCAGCGGCTTATTAAACTGCGAAAAATACTGCATTTCAATATCCATTGCCTGCGATGCGGCATCCAGATCGCCTGCAAATATGTACCAGCCATAATATCTGTTTACGCAGATTACATCAACAAACGGTGCAACCTTATCTTTTATGTAATCATTGTTGCAGACTACTACGGTTACCGGTCTGCTTTGCGGATCACATTGATGTGCAAGATGATAAAGCGGTTCAAAATAATCAAGTGCCTTATGGGGCGTGCCTGCTGTATCCGGCTCATTCGCAAGCGACCACATAACAATGCTTGGACGATTTTTGTCCCTTGCAATCATATCCTGAATAACCTGCCTGTGATGCGCCGTTCTTTTATTATACTTTTCGAGCAATTCGCCCTCGACATTCGGAAAGTTCAGACCAACAGCAGGCGTTTCGGCAATGACAACAATACCCTCTTCATCACAAAGATTCAGCATTTCTTCGGAATACGGATAATGCGAGGTTCTGAAGGAATTTGCACACATCCATTTCATCAAGGAAATATCCTTAACATTCAATGCTTCATCTATACCTCTGCCGCGAATTTCACTGTCCTCGTGCTTACCGAAGCCTTTGAAATAGAACGGCTTGCCGTTAATTAAGAATTGATTATCCTTAACCGCAACCTCTCTTACACCGAATTTCTGATAATAACAATCCTCATTAAATGTAATTTTTGCAGTATACAGATATGCCTTACCAGGCTGCCACAGCTTTGCATTTTCAATAACAATTTCTTCATTAATATTTTTATCAGATACGATTTCATTACCTTTATCATCAAGAATAGAAACTGCTGCTTTACCTGCTCCTATGAATTCAGCTTCCACTTTAACAACGGCATTTGCTCCGTCAATCTTTGTATCAATATAAATATCATTTATATAATCTTTTGCCGTTGTATAGAGCTTAACGGACCTATTGATTCCGCAGTAATTGAAAAAATCAAAATTCGGATAATTCTTATTCTTTATATTTGTTCTGTTTACACTATCAAAATTCGGCAGACTATCGCCGAACATTGCCCTTTTGCTTTCATTACCGACAGGTAATGTAGAAAAATCAACACGATTATCAACCGCAACACTAAGCAGATTTTTCTCTTCAAGCACACTTTCATCAAGCTCCATTTCAAAAGGCAGAAAGCCCCCTGTATGCTCGCCTATTTTATTTCCATTCAGATAAACAACGCAATTATGCGTAACTGCACCAAAACGCAGAACAATTCTGTTCTTCCTTAATCCATTCGGAATGGAAAAATAGGTTTGATAGTAAGCATAGCCGTAATGATCTCTGAATCTTATATCCGCCTTCTGATCATTATAGGATGCAGGAACATATAGTTTTTCAGGGTTTTCCAATGGTTTCATTACATATTTTTCTTCAAGAATCTCACTGCCGAAGCAGAAATTCCATATACCGTCTAAACTCGTTAAAAATCTTTTTTCATTCATCTGAGGGTACAACACAAACTGCCCTGCCTTTACTTATAAATTCATTTATAAAATAACACATATAAAAAACGATTACAACATTTGAATTAAAATATCGGATATGATATAGTAAACAAGGTGATCGCTTTGAGCAAAATATTTAACGGAAAATGGATTACGGCACATCCATTTATCAGCAGTAAAAATAAAATTCAAAACTTTTATATGAAAGTGAAAAAGTCTTTTTTCATAAATGAAATTCCGAATGCATTCATAAAAATTACCGCTGATGATTACTACAAACTTTATATCAACGGAGAATATGTTGGGCAGGGACCTGCCCCGGGATATGACTTTGCATATAATTATAATCAATATGATATAACAGACTTTTTAAAAATCGGCGAAAACTTGATTGAAGCAGTTGTATATTATCAAGGGCTGACAAATCGTGTATGGGTAAGCGGCGACAACAAACAGGGCTTGCTTGCAGATGTATATTTTGACTATGATTTCGCTTTTGGTACGGACGAAAACTGGGTTTATTGCGTGGATAAGACTTTTATTTCAAGCGAAACAGTCGGCTATGATACTGCTTTTTTGGAAAACAGAGATTTAAGGATAAAAGACAGTGCATACAAAAGCTGTGCAGTCATCAATACGGATTATACATTTTGTGACGAGCCTTTTCCTGCACTGCAGGTTTACAGCGTAAAAGCCGAGCCCACTGTAACTGAAAACAGATATTTTTATGATTTCAAGCAGGAATATGCCTGTTGCTTAAAGATAAGGGCAACAAGCAAAAATGCAGGTAGCAAAATCATCATCCATTGCGGAGAAGAGCTTGACGAGAAAAACAATGTCAGATTTAATCTTCGCTGCAACTGCAAGTATGAGGAAAACTGCATATTAAATCAAGGCGAAAACATCATTGAACAATTTGATTATAAAGCCTTAAGATATGTTGAAATTCTTGCAGAAAACGGCGTTACAATAGATGATTTTGAAATATTGGTAAGGCATTATCCATTTCCCGAAAGCACTTTTGAGCTTAATACGGATGATGAAATTCTGCAGCAGGTATTTACGCTGTGCAAAAACACAATTAAATACGGAACGCAGGAAGTATTTGTTGACTGCCCGACAAGAGAAAAAGGGCAATATATCGGCGATGTTTTCATATCGGGATTTGCGCATTTCCTTTTAACCAAGGACAACAAACCGCTGAAAAAAGCAATTGAAAATATTGCACAATCCATAAAATACAGCGGCGAAATTTTAGCCGTATCCCCATGCAGCTACAAGCAAAAAATTGCAGATTATTCGCTCCTTTTTCCGCTTATGCTTTGGAGATATTACCAATATACAAAGGATACGGAATTTTTGAAAAATATGCGCAGTACCTGCACATTTATAAACAATTATTTTTCAAAATTTGCCAATACAGACGGACTGCTCAATAAGGTTGACGAGCAATGGAATCTGGTTGACTGGCCTGATAATTGCAGGGATGACTATGATTTTGACTTATCAGAGCCTATTCAAGACGGCTGCCACAATGTAATCAATGCTTTTTACATTTGCAGTATTGAGGCTGAGGAACAGATAAAAAGTGAACTCAACATTCCGTTCACGCCAAAGGCAAGCAAGCTTAAGGAAAATTTCAACAACACATTTTTAAACAAAACAACAGGACTTTATACAGACAGTGAAAAAAGCGCACATTCTTCCATTCACGCAAATATGCTTCCGCTTGCTTTCAACATCTGCCCCGATGAATACAAGGATCGTATTGCAGATTATCTGATCTCAAGAGGTATGCAATGCGGCACTTATATGTCTTACTTTTATCTTAAAGCACTTTGCAAGGCAGGCAGAAAAAAAGAGGCATACAAAGCAATAATATCAACTGAAGAAAACAGCTGGTACAATATGATTAGGGAGGGCGCAACAACCTGCTTTGAAGCCTGGGGAAAAGACAAAAAATGGAACACAAGCCTGTTTCATCCTTGGTCTTGTGCTCCAATCATAATACTGTTTGAAGATTTGAAGTAAATAGGCAACAAAAAAACAGCTGCCCGATTGGGTAGCTGTAATTTTTTTGATGTAATCAAATTAGTCCTCAGAAGGAGCACCTACTGGGCAAACACCTGCGCATGCACCACATGAAATGCAAGTATCAGCATCAATAACGAATTTACCATCGCCTTCTGAAATAGCGCCTACAGGACATTCGCCTGCGCAAGCACCGCAAGAAATGCAATCGTCTGAAATCTTGTATGCCATTCTGTAACACCTCCTGTAATTATTTCTAAATATTAATATAACACAATATTTTCAATTTGCAAGAGAAAAGCAAGGTTAGTTTGAACTAATTTTTTTCAAGATGTTTGAGTGCCTCTGCCTCTTGTTTTGAAACACCCTGATGTCTTCCCTCTTTTACAACAACAACTTCTTCTCTGTTTACGGAAACAGGTGCACCCTCCGGATTGCTGTCCAGACGAACCTTTAATCTTCCTGTTAAAAGCGATACATCAACAACCGTTCCTCTGCCCTCACGAAAATCTACAACCGAGCCTTTTCTTGGCGTAATTTTCTGCAGATAATCATATGAATTCTGCTCATATTTTAAGCAGCACATCAGTCTGCCGCAGGTACCGCTGATTTTTCCCGGAGAAAGACTCAAGCCCTGCTCCTTTGCCATTTTGATAGAAACGGAATGAAAATCATTCAGGAAGGTTGAACAGCAGAACGGTCTGCCGCAAACGCCAAGACCGCCAAGCATTTTTGATTCATCCCTGACACCAATCTGGCGAAGCTCTATTCTTGAGTGGAATGTACCCGCCAAATCCTTAACAAGCTCTCGGAAATCCACTCTTGCTTCAGCAGTAAAATAAAATATAATTTTAGAACCGTCAAATGTATATTCAACATTCGTTAAGCTCATATCAAGCTTATGCTCTTCTATCTTTTTTTCGCAGATATCAAAAGCATTTTTTTCTTTAAGCTTATTTTCTTCAACGATTTTCATATCGGCATCCGTTGCAATTCGGATAACAGGCTTAAGCGGAGCAACGATTTTATCGTCCTCAACATTCTTGTTTGATTCGGCAACCAAACCGCATTCAACCCCGCGAGCCGTTTCAACAATAACATGGTCCCCGGCTTTGATATTCAATTTATTCGGATCAAAGAAATACACCTTTCCGGTATCTCTGAACCTGACTCCAACAACTTGTGTCATTACATATTCCTCCAAGAGCAAACGCTCTATAAATCTATCGCACTGCGCAAGCTATAGCAAATCTTTGTTGCAAGAAGCGCAGGATTGGCATTTTTATTTGCCATTACAATCAATTCATCAGCCGTATTATACAGCTTTATCAGCATAGCATCCGTAAATTTTCTTGAAATCGCTTTAACAGCCTGCTCTCTTCCCGAAAGATATTCGCCCGTTTTTGCACCGATAACCGCATCACGAAAAACGGATTTAAGAAGATTAAGCACCGTGCATATTTCATTTCTGCCCGAAAGCTTTGCCGTACATTTAATCAGCTCATATTCATTATCAGCAACAAGGGCTTTGCAGATATTGTTAACAAACTCAATCGTTTTCTGCATTTCCCCGCCAGCTATGCTTTCCTCTGCCTTGCCGATATTTCCTTTAAAAGCAATCACGGCTTCCAGGGCAGCTGAAAAATCAATATCCTCATTCTTGTTTGCAATCAGCTCTGCACCCGCATTTGCGTCAACACCTTCAAGGCTTAACACAACCGAGCGGGATAAAACCGTTTCAAGCATCGAAGATTTATTCTCAACCGTAAGAATAAATACGGCATAGGACGGCGGCTCTTCAAGCACTTTTAAAATTGCATTCTGCGCACTTTCATTCATAAAATGCGCATTACAAAGAATATAAACCTTATAATCAGCTTCATTCGGCGCAACATAAACATCATTGATAACATTTCTTACCGTTTCAACATGGAAAGACCTTGCCCCGCCCTTTGGCTTATATTCAAAAATATCGGGATGATAACCCTTTTCAGCCTTCTGGCACTGCGCACAAGCATAACAGGGCTTTTCCGCACCCGAACGGCAAACAAGCGCTGCGGCAATTTCACGGGCAAGCGTTCTTTTTCCGATTCCGCTTTCGCCCTCTAAAATAATGGCATGGGGCAAAC
>JAIDLO010000146.1 GCA_029050995.1 Eubacterium sp.
GTTTTGAGGAATAATAGGAGTTCCCTCACTATCATCGTAAAATTCATCAAAATAAATTTGTTCAGTTTTTATATCATATAATTCTTGAGTGAGTTTTGAAAGTTCTTCTTGTTTCTTAAATACATTGAAAAGTTGCTTTGATAATTCGAAAACTTTATTCTCAATTTCTATTTGATTTTCATAGTCGATATTCCAAGAACTCAAGTCTGGCATTTTGCCTGTTTGTTCTTGAATGAATTTTTCTTTGTTCTTTTTTCTACCCAAAGGTGCAACTAAAAATCCATATCCATATTTACAAAGCTTTTCATATACATTTTCAGTTGCAGAATTGTTATTTGATACAATCTCAACCGTTTTCCTACGAATAATTAGATTTGCAATTATATTTAATATAGTCTGTGTTTTACCTGTTCCAGGAGGACCTTCTATAACACTTAAATCATTTTCTAATGCTTCTTTAACTGCTTTTGTTTGGCTTGAATTGCTTCCAAACGGAAATATAATCAATCTATTATCATCAATGTGATTTATTCTATTAGGGTTAAGATATTTAGCAGATGCGCTTTTTTCTCCTAAATACTCCTCCATTTTATCATATTCGTTTTTGAGTATCTTTTTATCATCTTCGGTTTTTAAACTGATTTCTTCTGCTATCAGTTTTAAATAATCAAATACTTTCTTTGAGTGACGGTTTATCAAACATGAATATTCAATATTTAATTGCGAAATATGATATGTATTCTCTTTGCCGTTTTCGTAAATAATGTGCCAATGCACTTTTTCAAATACGCCAATAAAAGCAATATGATTCAATGTCAAATTATTATACTGAATTCTAATTATTGATGGCGGTATTACTTCGGGTTTTCTAAACCACTTAACACTTGTATATAAATAGCTGAATGTTTTAGAGCTGTTATAAAATACAACATCATATTTCTGTGTATGATTATTATATTGACAAGATTTAATATCTTTTGTTTTATTTTCACTTTTTAAAAAAATAAGATTCTCTTTTGTGTTCAATTTATACACCCCCCGTAAACATAAAAGTGCTATAAATATAATAGTGTATATTTCACCTAAAAGGTAACATAAATTTTTTTAATAATTCAAAATCCGACAATAATAACAAGGAAAATCGGAACAGCTTCTATGATGAAAACTCCATAAATGTGTTCTTTTTACTAAAAATATCCTTTAGCTTATATAACAAAAAAACAGGAACAAAAACAATCATAATGAAATTGCCGCTGTTCCTTTTGTTTTTATTATTCTTACTGATTTTCAACTAATGTCTTTGGGATAATTACCGTATTTTTTGCAATAGTATTCAAAACAGCTAATTCGTCCAAAGTGCAATTATTGCACTTTGAAACACCAATACTTTCACTTTGAATGTCACTTTAAACATCAATATGCAAACTTATATTTGCTACTATGCTTATCAGCAAAAGATCTGTCAAAACTGTTTAACAATTAATTGGCATTATATCCAAATTTTCGGCTTTGCAAAGTTTCTTTCCACCAAGACTCCCTTGCCAAAATCAAATTATCATCAACTTTGGCATTATAGTTTTCCAAAATAGAATACTGAAAGTTCTTCTTTATGTAATCAAAACCTTTATCATTTACTAAATCAATTAATTCTTTATTACCACCGTGTCCGGTTTTTACATATTGAGTCCATCTTTGTAATAGCATTCCATTATTGCCTGTAGCAGAACCTACATACAGTTTTCCATTGCTTTTATCCGTAATAAGATAAACTGCTTTTTGATTTGATAAAGCTGAAATCCAATCTCTTTTTTCTCTAGTTATAATATTTTCTAACTGTGAATAGGATAATCTAACATTGTCATATCCAGGAAAGTCATAGCCATCAAATACTGCCGGAAGAATTTGCACAACTTCTAATTCATCTTTAATTTCAGAAAAATATCTTCCTTGTTGCTGAGATGTTTTATGATACTTTATGATTACTCTGCCATAGAATGCACTGTGTTCTTCGAGTTCTTTACCGGCATAATTAATCCCGTTTAAAACATTAAACTCTTCTGTTATTTCTTTAATGGTTGTTAATAACCATTTATCTTCAGAAAGTTTTAATAGACAAATTGCAATTTGACCAACACTAAAATATCGTGTTTTCGTTCTCCAAAACAGCCAGCGATTATTAACTATATCCGGATTTTGTTTATATAGTTCCATTGGATTTTCAGAACTGTTGCTTTGGTTAAATCTAACTTTTACTTTATTTATATCATCATTTGATATTTGTAATAGTTGATTAAGATACAATTTATTCATTGTTATATTTCTCCTACAATTTAATGCATGTTTTAATTATACATTTAATTTAATATTATATCAACATCAAGTTTATTGTATAGTTAGTTTTGTAATGCTCGTCCAATTCGATAACTTGTTTTAGCTTATGTTCTGCCATTTTGCCGAATGATACGAAATAGTAGGTTTTATATGCACAAAGGGTCAATTGTGTATCGTCAACAGGAGTTGAGGAGTTAGGGCATCTTGAGATGATTGGAACAATCGTTCATCAGCTTACGAGAAATCTTACTGAAAAGCAGATTGAGGAAAGTGGTTTTGCTCCATATTTTGTTGATCACACAACAGGTGTTTATCCAACTGCTGCAAGTGGTTCTCCTTGGAGTGCTGCTTCCATTCAGTGCACAGGCGACCCGATTGCCGATTTAAATGAAAACCTTGCTGCTGAGCAGAAAGCAAGGGTAACCTATGACAACATTCTCAGACTCGTTGATGATCCTGATGTGCTTGAGCCGATCAAATTCCTGCGTGAACGCGAAATCGTTCATTATCAAAGATTTGGTGAAGGCTTAAGATTGTTAACCGATAAATTAAACAGCAAAAACTATTACGCATTTAATCCAAGCTTTGACAAAGGCAGAATGAACAAAAGCAAATAGTGAAAAGGCTTTTCTAATGTAGAATGCTAAATTTTAAATAATAATCCGGATTCTTTTTTACGAATCCGGATTTTGACATATAGGAAAAGCAGCCGCATAAAAGCGGCTGCTTAAAATGTTTGGCAATAGAAACTTTTTCAGTTTGCAATTCAATGGGAGGTTTTTATAGATTCTATGCAAACCGTTCATTCAATTTGCCATTATGATTATTCATATAATGGTTTATCAGAAGTCTTATAGGCATCTGTCATAAATTTTCCGAATTCTACATATGAGTATTTTCCTGTTTTTGTATCCAATCGAAGTTTTGCGCAGAGCATTGTAATTTGATATAAAAATGCCCTTTTTCCGGCAGGGATGCAAAATTCAATCGTTTCTGTTTGACTTTCATTCCACTGGGATGTCAGAGAGGTATTAAAACCAATTTTTACACCTGTTTTACATACTGCTGCATCTATTTCAAAATTAATTTCAGCGGATATTTCAACCTTATTTTCTGTCATGAATCCGCTTGTAAGACTTTTAGAATAAGTTGTTTCAGCCGGAGACTGTGTATTGTCAATAAATCCTACTTTCTGTAAGTCGGAACAATAGAACACCATTACATCTGAATACTTTGAGTCTGTTTTACACGGAAGAGAATGAACAAATGTGTCCATATTTGCTTTTGGCAGAGAATCAAAAACATTAACCTTTGAATTAATTGGTATAGAGCTATTTAAAAGACAGCAAGCGCCTTTTTCTCTTGCCATTACCATTGCGTAATGTGCATCAAGTGTATCAATATCATTGTATAACACAGATCTGGCACTTATTGTCAAAGTAGTCTTATTTTTTAATTCTTTCTTTTTTTTCTTCTTATAGTTTTTAATTTGCAAATGCCAATTACAAGTAACAATCCCAACACCATCGCATTCTTTCGTTTTAGGATTATAGTTATACAACAAAGTAATAACACGGTTGTTTGTGACATCATAATCCTTCGTTAAAGCGCTTTCATTTAAACCGACTAACGCATTGGAAAATGTGGCATTCAATGTAGTTTTGTCAATTCCCTGTACTGTAACAGCTGTACAAGCACAAGCAGCCTCTGTAAACATTTCCTTTATTGCATCTGCAGTAGTCGCCTCTTGCTCAATTACCTTTTCAGGTTGTTCTGCATAGGGGAAATTTTCTGCATGCTCTTTTAAATAGTTAAAATTATCAATTTGCTGAAGAACTTGCAGCTTTGGAGTATACTGTCCGGTACCTTCTTCTTCCCATAATCCATTTGCCTCTTTTTCAAAACGCTCTTCAAGCAGTTTATTCAAAGTGTTTTTACTGCATATGGATTCCATTACATCATTTGAAAGCTGTTCTACCCGTATTTCTCCGTTATCCTTGTAGACGCCGAAAGTTGTTAGGCAGCCAAGTCCGATTTTTGAAGTTACCTCTTCAATGTTGTTTTTCAGATTTTCTCCAAATGTTTCACTACAGTGAAGACCAAGATCGTTTAACTGCTTCGTCAGTTCTTGTGGATCCAACTGCGTAGCCGAACATTCGTTTAACTGAATGGGAACTTTGTTTGTTTCAATTTGGGTTTCCATTCTTGCTTTTGATACAATAAGTGACATTTTTGTATCCTCCTTATTTATTTGGTAAGACTACAATAACATATCCAATTCCATTTGTTTGGAATTAAGTTATTCCTATTTGAAGGAATAACTTAATTCCATTTGTCAAGTAAAATTTTAACTAAAGTAAAGCCATCAGCAGAATTAATTTTACAATGCAAATCCACATAAAACTTACATGCTTTCATAAAAAACTTTGTATTATTGTAAAAATATGTTATCATATTAAATGATAAAAATATTATTTTATGAGGTGGTATTATGGTTGCTTTATGGGTAATTTTAGCGGTTTTAGCATTATTTATTATCGTAACACTGATTCGTGCAGTTTTTTACAAAAGTGAGAAAGCTGTTGCTGAAGTTTTTGAAGATGAGCTTGTTCACGCAGAACGAGCACAGGAAAATCTGTCAAAGGCAATCAGAATTAAAACAATTTCTCATGAAGATGAGAGCTTAACCGATTGGAATGAATTTGAAAAATTCCACAGCTTTTTGCGTGAAGCATTTCCGTTGGTACATAAAAATCTTGAAATTGAGAAAATATCAAAAGCAAGCCTGCTCTTTTATTGGAAGGGCACTGACGAATCATTAGAACCTATTGCCTTTTTGGCGCATCAGGATGTTGTTCCCGTAGCTGAAGGCACGGAAAATGATTGGGAACATCCTGCCTTTGACGGCTATAATGACGGCGAGTTTATTTGGGGCAGAGGTGCACTTGATATGAAAAACCATCTCATCAGCCTTATGGAAAGCGTGGAAACCCTGCTTGAAGAGGGGTATCAGCCTGCAAGAGGCATTTATCTCTGCTTTGGTCATAATGAGGAGATTGTTGCAGGTCACGATAACGGTGCGCACGAGATTGCTATGGCTCTTGAGCGTAAAGGCGTACACCTTGACAGCGTAGTTGACGAAGGCGGTGCAATGCTCCCTGCGAATGTAAAGGGTATTTTGAATGCCAATCTCACAGGAATAGGTGTTGCTGAAAAGGGATATGCAGATTTCAGGGTTACCGTAAAAGCGAAAGGCGGTCATTCCTCACAGCCCCCTCAGCACACTGCAATAGGTATTCTTTCTCAAAAGGTGCTTAAAATTGAAAAGCATCAGTTCAAGGCAAAAATTATGCCTTTTGTATTCAACCTTTTCACGGATATAGGAAAGCACACTTCCTATTTAGGAAGAATTGTATTCTGCAATTTGTGGTTGTTAAAGCCTCTGTTGCTTAAGATTATGGCAAAGATACCGCCTGCTGCATCACTTGTAAGAACGACAACAGCTGTAACCATGTCAAAAGGCTCGCCTGCGGCAAATGTTCTTCCCGAAAAGGCAAGTGTAATCATCAATTTCAGAATTATGCCGGGAGAAAGCATAGAGGATGTAAGACGCCATATTGAAAAATATATGGGCGGCGATAATGTTGAAATTGAGTTTGTTAAGGGCAAGGAGCCAAGCCTCATTTCTCCAACAAACACAAGAGCTTTTGAAACACTCAGACGGCTTTCTGTTTCACTTGATGAAAAAAACATTGTTGCGCCTTATCTTGTTATGGGTGGAACGGATGCATACAATTATGAAAATGTATCCGATAACATCTACCGCTTTGCACCATTTACCGTGGATACACAGCTTCTGCTGACTACACATTCTACAAACGAACGCATACCTGTTGAACAGCTTACACAGGGTATTACTTTCTTTAAGCGTTATATAAAAATGATGAGCAGGGAATAAAAATATGGATTTTAAAGAAGATAAACTTATGATTGCTCTTGCTCTTTGCGTTGTTGCATTTGTAATTGCACAGGCAGTATTTTTCCTTGTAAGAGCAATAAAAAAAGCAAAAAAGCTGGGCATTGAAGGCTCGGTAATCAAAAACACAGTAATCTCTTCATCACTGTTTACTATTGCACCTGCCATAAGTATTGTGGCAACCGTGCTTACGCTGTCAGCAGGACTTGGCTATGTTCTTCCTTGGATTAGACTGACTGTTATCGGCAATATTTCATATGAGGTAACAGCGGCAACAAATGCAACCGAAGCATACGGACTGATTGGCGGAATCGCAAATGAAATAACGAACCCCGAGGTTTTCGGAACAGTTGCATGGGTGATGACGCTCGGCTCGATTATGCCGCTTATTCTTATCCCGATATTCCTTAAAAAGGTGCAGAAGAAAATCGGCAAGGCTGTATCAAAGAATAACGCTTGGTCATCCGTTATGAGTGCGGCAGCATTTATAGGTCTGATTGCCGCCTTTGTTGCAAGAGCTATCGCAGGCAAGGGCGTTGCTGATATTATAGGGGACGGTGCAGGTGTACTGTCCGTAGCGGCACTTGTTTTCTCTGTTGTGCTTATGCTGATTTTGCAAAAGATAGCAGATGCAAAGGAATGGAAATGGCTTGAAAGCTTTGCAATGCCATTTTCAATGATTGGTGCTATGGCGCTGGTAATACTGCTTGCGCAGGTTCTGCCTGAGAATATCGCATTTTTGGAATGGAGGGGTTAAGATGAATAGTGATTATATGAATAAAACACACAGATATGGTAAGATCTGGATGATATGTACACTGCTTCTGTTTCTGTCTATTCCTGCTCTGATATGCTATCATCTTGGGGTATCTCCAAAGCTTGAAATGATAGGCAAAGGGCTTGCAACAGTTGCACTTGTGTTTTATCCGACTGCGGTTCTTGAGGTACTTACATATTCGCCATTGCTCGGAACAGGCGGAACATATCTCGGCTTTGTTACAGGCAATATAACAAACCTTAAACTGCCTGTTGCATTAAGCTCTATGGAGAGTGCAAAGGTAAAGCCGAATACAGAGGAAGGCGAAGTAATATCAACAATCTCAATTGCCGTTTCTTCAATCGTTACTACTGTTATTATTGCAGTCTGTGTTCTTGCATTTTTTCCTGTTCTGCATAATATAACAGATCCTGATTCGCCGTTTGCTCCCGCATTTCAGCAGGTTACACCTGCATTATTCGGTGCACTGTGTGCCTCCTATCTCGCCAAGCATTGGAAAATATCCATCCTGCCTATAGCCGTGCTGACGATTATTCTTCTATTCAACGGCACATTAGGCACAGGCGTTCTTATTCCAATCGGTGTAGTCGTTTCTCTGATTGGCGCACACCTTATGTTCAAAAAAGGAATTGTGAAATAAAAAAACAGTCTCACATTAAATAAAAAATTGCTATCTTTACAGACAGCAATTTTTTTTTGCAATGTGTTTATTTTTTATTATGCCAATCAGCAATTCTTTTGCCATTTTTCTTTAGTTATCTTTTTTTGATTTCAAGCTATTACTAACAAGCACGGCAGCGCCTGTTACAACACTGACGATTGCAATTGCAATCATGATTTTTGATTGCGTTGAAAGCATTTCTTGATTTTCTTCTTC
>JAIDLO010000147.1 GCA_029050995.1 Eubacterium sp.
CGGCTTTTCAACAAGACCGAAAGCATACTTCGAGCAGATTCTGAACTGCATGGGCGAGGACGCAAGGCTCTATATGGCTTATTATAACGGACAGGCTATTGCAGGAACAATTGCAATAAAATGGGGCAAAAATGTTATGAAGTATCAATACGGTGCTTCATCAAATGCACACAGAAATGTTTACCCGAACTATGCGCTTCAATGGGCTATGATGCAATGGGGTATGGAATGCGGCTGCGAGGTTTACGATTTCGGCGGAATCAGCGGCGACTGCCAGAATCCGGATAACCCGCATTACGGACTTTGGAGATTCAAGCACGGCTTCGGCGGATATATGAAAGAGTTTATCGGCGAATTTGATTATGTAATCAACAAGCCTGTTTACAATCTTTACAACCTTGCAATGAAAATTAAAAAGTGATTAGTGTGAATTAAAATGAGCAGATATGTTATTGAAAAATCAAAATTAATTGAAAATATTGAAATCCTTAAAGAAAAAGCAGGCGTTCCTCTGATTGGTGTTGTTAAGGGAAACGGCTACGGCTTCGGAATCAAGGAATTCACTGCTATATTAAAAGAAAGTGGAATCAAAACCTTTGCCGTTACTGAGGTTACGGATATTCCGATTTTAAAAGAAATTCTTGATGACGAGGATATTCTTGTTATGCGTTCAACCTGCATTGAAGCGGAAGCTGAAATGATTGCTGAAAACGGCTGTATTGCAACAATCGGCTCAGCTGAAGCCTGCAAGGTTATGGATGAGGTTTCGGCTAAACTTGGCGTTAAAACAAAATGCCACTTAAAGATAGACACAGGAATGGGCAGATACGGCTTTATGCCAAGTGAGGTAAGCAAAGCAATAGATTGCTACAAGGCTGAAAATCTTGGATTTATCGGCGCTTACACACACTTTTCCGATGCATTCGGCAATACGGAATTAACAAAAGCACAGCTTGTTTTATTTAAAGATACGATGAAGCAGATTGAAGATGCAGGCTATAATGTTGGAACACTTCACTGCGCGAACTCCCCTGCTCTTTTGAATGTTGAAGATGTTTGCCTTGACAGCGTAAGGCTCGGCTCAGCTTTTACAGGCAGAGTTATAACAAGGAGCAAAACAAAGCTGAACAGGCTTGGCTCTCTTGAAGCAGAGGTTATTGAAACAAAGACTGTACCTGCAGGCTATTCAATCGGCTATATGGGCACTTTTAAAACGACAAGGGAAACGAAAATTGCTATCATTCCATTCGGTCATTATGACGGCTTTGGTCTTACTACAGATAAGGAAGAAATCAATCTGCATTATGTTCTTTCCGTTTTCAAGCAATTTTTACAGAAGAAAAAAACTTATGTAAAAATCAACGGCAGAATGCATAGAGTAATCGGAAAAATCGGGCTTTCGCACACAGCAGTTGATATAACAGGCTCTGATGTTAAAGTCGGCGATATTGCAAGTGCAGACATTTCCCCTCTTTTAGTAAATCCAAGAATTGAAAGAATATATAAATAAATGAGCAAACCGCGAACGAAATGTTCGCGGTTTTTTTGTTGTGTAAACTATGTAATTTATCGGCGGATTAATACGCCTTTCATAAATTGCGTTTCATTATGGGTTTCATATACAATTGATTTTTCTTCTTCCGTACAGCCAATCAATATTTTTATTTCGGAATCTTTTTTCATCAAATCAACAGTACATATGATTGCGTCAATCTTTTTCTCTCCGCTTCCTACCCATACATCTATTCCCGATCCATCCATAGAAGATGTACCTTTCAAATATCCATAGTCTACTCGATAAATAAAATCGGGATATTTAGGGTGTGCTGTTCCTTTAGGTCTGTCTATTATGATTTCAGAATTGTTTACCAATTCATCCAATGCATTCCAAAAATCATCATTATAACTATTCATCTTATAATCCTCAACACATATTAATTTATCTTTTAATCATATCTTCATTACTTTAACGCTTTCGTTATCTTTGGTTCGAGTTTTCTTTCATAGATTATTTTGAAATTCTTTAGAAATCTCTCATAGATAACAAAGCGTGAGTATTAATCAAA
>JAIDLO010000148.1 GCA_029050995.1 Eubacterium sp.
AAAAAGTATTGAATGTTCGTGCTTTTTATATTAATATGTTTTCATAAATCAAAGGAGAGCAATCCAAATGTTTACTAAATATCTTTTTTGCTATTTTACGGGCAATGAGCCTGAAAATGAAAGTGTGCATTTTGCAGTATCAAAGGACGGATACCATTTTGATGCACTGAATAATAATGAAAAAATAATTACACAGACACTCGGCAAAAAATGCTGCCGTGATCCGTTTATTTTCAGAGATGAAGAAAATGTGTTTCATATTATTGCAACCGATATGCGCTGTTATGACGGCTGGAGCAGTAATAATACAATGATTGTCTGGGACAGTAAGGATTTAGTTCATTGGGAAAATGAAAGAATTCTTGATTTTTCTCAGTTTGAAAAAACGAAATCTGCAGACAGAGTCTGGGCGCCTCAGATTATATATGACAAATTCAAAAAAGAATATATGATTTATTGGACGCATCATAATACGGATGATAATTTTGACACAATCACTTGGTATGCGTATACAAAGGATTTTTCTGTATTGATTACCGAACCGAAAATACTGTTTAATCCGAAAAGCAATATGTGTGCGATTGATGCAGATATTGTTGAGGTTGACGGAGAATATTATCTTTATGAGGCAGACGGAGAAAAGGAAGGAATCTGCTATGCTGTTGCAGATAAACCGAATGGACCATATCTTGAGCCTGCTGATAACAAAGTATCCGTTGCCGATACTGCGCTTGAGGGTAACTGCATTTATAAAATCCTTGATACGGATAAATATGTTATGATTGCCGATCAATTCAAAGCAGGCGGCTATTTTATGCAGGAAACGAATGATATGATTCATTTTAAAAAGGTTGATGATTTTTCGCTGAATCATCTGCGTCCCCGTCACGGCTCCATGCTGCATATAACAGATGAGGAATATGAAAGATTAATTAAAACTTTTGTTAAAGGAAAAGGTTATGGAGATTAAGTATTCATTTCAGTTAAAGCTTAGAGGCGATGATTTTAACGGCCATTTCACAAATGGACTGTCTATGGCGAACAGCGTAAGCGTTCATAGATGTAAAAAGGTTTTTGAAGATAATGATAAAACAGTTTTCGAGGCTGATGCATATAGAGTTACAGCCTATCACACGGAAAAAAACAATATCAGAGAATGTTATACTGTTTTTGAAAATATATCGGACAGCGTTTTAACGCTTGATATGCTTTCATCCTTTTGTATTGAAAATATTGATGCCGATATGATGCACCGTGCTACTTCGTTCTGGAGTGCAGAGGGCAAGCTGCTTTCGCAGAAGCTGACCACGCTGAATATGGAAAAATCGTGGAGCGGTCACGGAACAAGAGTGGAAAAGTTCGGTCAGATTGGCTCCATGCCGGTTCGTAAATATTTCCCGTTTGCCGCACTTGAAAACACAAAGAAAAGTGAATTTGTTGCCGTTCAGCTTTATTGTGCATCAAGCTGGCAGATTGAGCTTTTCAGAAATAATGATCCGTTAACGCTTACCGGTGGTCTTGCTGATTTTGATTATGGCCATTGGTGTAAAAATGTTAAGCCCGGCGAAAGTTTTGCTTCGCCGAAGGCAGTTGTATCAATCGGTGCTTCGCTGAATGAGGTGTGCGACAGGCTTGTTCAGGCACAAAAGCCGAGAATTTCGCCTGTTGATGAAGATTTGCCTGTTATATTCAATGAGTATTGTACTACCTGGGGAAATCCTACCATAGAAAACATAGAAAAAATTGCAAAGAAAATCAGCGGCAGCGGTGTTAAATATCTTGTTGTTGACAGCGGCTGGTACAAAAAGCCGTCTGAGAATTGGTGGGAAGTAATCGGCGATTGGAATGTAAATACAGATCTGTTTAAAAACGGAATCCAGGAAATGTGCGATATCATAAAATCCTACGGGCTTATACCGGGAATCTGGTTTGAATTTGAAAAGGCAGCACCGCTTTCCGAAATGTATCATAATACCAATCATCTTCTTAAGCGTGACGGTGTGCCGATTACTGTTGAAGGCCAGCGTTTTCTTGATATGCGTGATAGCTGGTGTGTTGATTATTTAACAAAAAAGGTTATCCATTTTCTTCGTGATAATGGTTTTGGCTACATAAAGATTGATTATAATGATTCAATCGGCGTTGGCTGTGACGGTGCGGAAAGTCTTGGAGAGGGACTGAGGCAAACTGTTCTGGCAACGCAGGATTTCTTTAGAAAAATCAGCGATACACTTCCCGATTTGGTTATTGAGGGATGTTCAAGCGGTGGGCACAGACTTGAGCCGTCTATGATGCAGCTTATCTCGCAGGCAAGCTTTTCCGATGCTCACGAATGTGAAAGTATTCCGCTGATTGCCGCAAATCTGCACAGACTTATTCAACCAAAGCAAAGCCAGATTTGGGCAGTTCTGCGTAGCAAGGATGATTTGCACAGAATCAATTACAGCCTTACTGCCGCTTTCCTTGGCAGACTCTGCCTCAGCGGAGAAATTTTTGATTTGGATGATGAGATTTGGGAAAATGTACTGACTGCAATTCGTTTTTATGATAAGGTTAAGAACATCATTAAGAATGGGAAAACAACGCAAATTGTTTGTCAGGCAGAGGATTATAATCATCCCGAGGGATACCAGCTTGTTCTGCGTGAATATGAAAATACAGCATTGCTTGTTGCTCATACCTTTAAGAACGGTGCAAACCCGCCGATTGATATGTATTTGAACGGTTGGACTGTAGCGGATGAATTCGGCAGCAATCTTGACAATGATTTCAGAGGTAAGGCATTTTTGCTGAAAAGATAAAACATATTATTAAAAATTTAAGGTAGGAATGGTGTGTGTTATGCACCGTTCCTACCTTATTTTTTTAAATTATTTGTTAACTGTTTTTTGATTCGTTTTTCTTTTCTCTGAAGGTTTTACCATAATACTTTTTCAGCAGTCTTTGCGTTTGCCGTTCACAGACGCCGATTCTGCCTGAAAGCTCGGTTAAGGTTAAATCGGGGGTATACAGAAAAGCCTGTTCAATAATCACAAACCGTCTGTCATTCAGCCCTTCTGCTGATGTGTTTTCTCCGAATGTACTTGGCAGCAGTCGTCTTGTAATATCTGTCAACAGCTTCATAATCAGTCCGCAGACAGAGGTTTCGTAATCTATTTTTTTGTTTTTGAATTCGGCTAAAATTTCCTGTGCCGTTGATAGATCAAATTCTTTAAAAAAGCAAAAATGGTTTGCTAAAAAGGTTGATGAAATTACATTTGCCTTATCGGTATTTACAGCCTGAAGCGTGATAAAAATGTCCTTTACAGGTTTATTTTTATCTGCCGTCTGCTCATGGTAAACATTGGGACCTGTAATGAAAAAATTACCTGCTGAAAGTTCGTATTCATTTGTATCCGTAATCAGCCTGCCTTTATCTCCAACAATAAAATGAAGCTCATAGCTGTCTTTTGCATGTGCATGCCTTGGTATATCTTCTCCAAGCGGACCGCCGCCGATATCCGTCATATCAAACAAAACATTGTTCCAATTAAATCGAATCATTTTTACACCTTCCTATACAATTCATAATACCATAAATACGACACATATGCAATCATTATGTCGCATTTAATCGTGTGTTATATGTTATAATTTACTTTAAGGTAATTATATATGAATAAGTATATTATAGAAGAGCGTGGATTTATATGTTTTATCTGATGATATACAAACAGTATTTTTAAAATATTAAATAAAAAACAAATTGTACTATTCAGTTTGACAAGTTGTGTATGATTATCTTATACTTAAATATATAATGATAGAATAAAGGAGAATCTATATGGCAGATGTAAACATTAAACAAAAAGCCCAAGGTCTTATCGACAATGTAAGATATTATTGGAAAGAGCCTCCCAGAGGAAAATATATGTCGTTCAAAGAAGTAGCGGCATATGCTTTCGGTGGTATCGGTGCATACTTCATTATTCAGCTTGGAAGTACGCTTATTGTTGGTACAACCAATATGATCGTAGGTGCAGCAATCGGTGTTGCTCCAACAGATATGTACATAATCTATCTGATTGCAACATTTCTGAATATACCGCTTACTGCCGTTCGAGCAAATATGGTTGATAATACACGAGGAAAAACCGGTAAATACAGACCGTATCTTTTATCAATGGGTATTCCTACAGCGCTTATTGCATTGGCGTATGTGTGGTTCCCTTATGAAAGACTCAGCACAATTTTTTCTCAGCCGATTTTCGGAAAATCCGGCGGCTATGTTGCAACCTGTGCAGTCGTATTTGTGTTTAATCTGCTTTTGCATTTTTTCTTTTTCTTCTTCCAGGATGCTTACACAAATCTGATTCATGTTCTTTCTCCAAATACGCAGGAAAGAACAGATGTATTGGCAGTTAAATCAGTTGTTTATTCATTTGCACCTTCCGTTATGAATATCGTAATGCCGCTTGTTGCTAAGTATTTTACAAACGATAATCTTTATGATATAAGAGTTTACAGATTTTCATATCCTGTGTTTGCAATAATCGGTATTGCACTTACAATTGTTGTTTATGCAAACACCAAAGAAAAAATCGTTCAGGCAAAAACACATACAATCCAGATTAGCTTTATTGATGCCTTTAAAGAGGTTGCTAAGAATAAATATTTCTGGATTATTGCGCTTGCAGGCTGGCTTGGATTCCTTGAATATGCATACGGCAATATTCTTCAGTGGTCTTACAGCTATGGCCACACCTGCAGCGGCGAACAGCTTTCTCTTATAAATACCCTTATCGGTAATGCATCCCTTTGGGGTATGCTTCTGGCACCAATCTGTATCCGCCGTTTCGGTAAAAAGAAGGTGCTTGTTGCCGTAAATCTTCTGAATGTTGTCTGCATTTTATTTATGCTGGTTAATATGAGAAGCATATGGTGGCTGTTTGTTTGCGTATATTTCAACTATCTTGTTGGTGCGTTTGAACAGATTACAACACCTGCAATTCAGGCAGATATCCGTGATTATCAGCAATACAAAACAGGCGAAAGAATAGACGGAATGTTTGCAACGGTTGCAACAATCGGAAATCTTGTTACGCTTATAACATCTGCATTTCTTCCGGCAGTTCAGGAGCATTACGGGGTATATGAAGGCAATGGTTATGCACAGCCTTTTGATATTCTTGATGTTACAACAGGCGAACCGGGACTGCTTTATAAAATGATGGGTGCATTAATCATTATGGCTGCAGCCGGTGCATTCCTCAATGTAGTACCTTATTTCTTCTATGATTTTACCGAGAAAAAGCAAAAGTCCGTTATCCGCGTTCTTCAGGTTCGTTCTCTGTTTGAGGATTACGGCAATAATGCGCTCAGCAATCATCAGATTGTTGAAGCGATTGATATGGTTAACAATGCCCGTGAAATGGCATCTCAAGCGCCTAGAGAAACCAGCAAGGCTATGTATAAGAATCTTTCTGATAAGGCAGAAAGAAAGCTTGCTAAAAAGCAGTATAAAGAAAATCTTATATTCAATGAAGAAATTGAAATTTCCAAGTTTGTATGCAAAGAGCTTGATAAATTCAATTCAGAGTTGTTCAAGCACCAGGTTGCTGTTAACAGTGAAATCTACAGCAAGGGCCTTGCCTGCATAAAGGATATTGATATCAATTCTGTTAAAACTGAATTGGCAGAGGCTAAAGCGCTTCCTAAGAATACTGAGGATGAAAAAGAATTCAGAAAATTCAGAAAAGCATTTTTAAAGCAGAATATTTCCGCTAAAAGAGCTTACGACAAATATTACGGAACAGTAAATGCATTTGTTGAGCCGGATATGGCTGCGCTTACTGCCCTGTTTGATAAAGAGGATGCTATTGAAGCACAGATCTTTGAATTGGTTGAAATCCAGACAATTGCCAAAAAGAACGGCGATAAGGATAAGGTTAAGGAAATTAAGGCACAGATTAAAGAGCTTCAGAAGAGCAAAAAAGATGTTCAGAAACAGTCTAAGGTGCTTATGGATGAATTTGCAAAATTCAACAGAGCTGCAAAGCCTTATAACAATGCGAAGAAGCTTCTTATTCAGCAGGAAAACTACAGCCATTTTGATGAGATAGCAGCTTTATATGATGAGGCTAAAATCAAGGCTGAACAGGAAGATAAAGAAAGAGAAGCAGCTATTGCTGCAAAGAAAGCTGAAGAAGAGGCTGAGCTTGCAGCGCGCAAGGCAAAAACAAAATAATTGCACATTTTATAAGAATACAATTCATTTGGAGAAACAATATGAAAATAAAACAAAAAATTGAAACGCTTGTTCAAAAAGTAATTGATAAAGTAACCGGCAGCGGTGTAATGCAGGAAGAAAATGCCGTTGAAGGCAGTGCAAGAGTTTTTGAATCTATGCCGGATGTGGCAAGAAGAGCATCAGAAGAAAGCATTGTGCTTTTGAAGAATAATGATACACTTCCGCTTAAGAAAGAGGATATCGTTTCTGTATTCGGCAGATGCCAGCTTGATTATTTCTATGTTGGATATGGCAGCGGCGGAGATGTGAATGCGCCGTATCAGGTTAATCTTATTGACGGACTTAAAAATAATGGCGTAAAGCTGAATGCCGAACTGCTCAGTGTTTATGAGGCTTGGTGCAAAAACAATCCTGTTAATCATGGTTTTTGGGGACATTGGCCGATGTGCTATCCCGAAATGGAGCTTTCTGCTGATACGGTTTCCTCAGCAGCCAAGAACAGCAGCTCTGCACTTGTTGTGCTTGGCAGAGCAGCAGGCGAGGACAGAGAAAACAAGCTTGAAAAGGGAAGCTATTATCTTACCGATACTGAAATTAAAATGCTTGATTTGGTTACCGCAAATTTCAACAAGGTTACAGTGATAATGAACTGCGGTAATATTGTTGATATGGCATGGAGCGAAAAATACGGCGATAAGATTTCAGCTATTATTTATGCTTGGCAGTGTGGTATGGAAAGCGGTAATGCACTTGCAAATATCCTTACCGGTAAGGTTAGCCCAAGCGGAAAGCTGCCGTGTGCAATTGCAAAGAATTATGAAGATTATCCAAGCGCAAATGATTTCGGCAACAAGGATTATAATAATTATGTTGAAGATATTTTTGTTGGCTACAGATATTTTGAAACCTTCTGTGCTGAAAAGGCGCTTTATCCATTTGGCTTTGGATTAAGCTATACGGATTTTGAAATCACGCCTGTTTCCTTTAAACAGGAAAACGATTGCTTTGAGGTTTCAGTTAATGTAAAGAATATCGGCGCAGTCAGCGGTAAAGAGGTTGTACAGCTTTATGTTCAGGCACCGCAGGTAAAGCTTAAAAAAGCAGCAAAAAGTCTTGTTGCCTTTGCCAAAACAAAAGAGCTTGCGCCGAATGAAGAAGAATGCATTTCTGTTTGTTTCAAATTGTATGATATTTCATCATTTGATGAGGATGTCAATGCCTACATCATTGAAAAAGGCAAATACATATTCTATGCAGGCAATAGTGTTAAAACAGATTTGGTTGCAGGCAAAGCGGAATTGGATGAACAGATTATTGAAAAGCTTACTCCTGTATGTACTGTTAAGAATCCGTTTAAGCTTATTACAGGCGAAATGACGAAAACGGAAGATTATTCTTTAAGACAGAGAATATTGGATCATATGCCGAGTGAGATTGGCTTTAAGGGCGATAAGGGCTACAAGCTTTCGGATGTTGCGAATGGCAAAATTACCCTTGATGATTTTATTTCCCAGCTTGATAAAAAAGAGCTTGAAGCACTTACAAGAGGCCAGGGTATGATGGACAGTAAGCTTGGCGTTGTAGGCAATGCAGGCGCTTTCGGCGGTATTATACCATCCCTGCGTGATAAGGGTGTTAACCCAATTATTACAACAGACGGTCCTGCCGGAATCCGAATCAGAAAATATACTTCTCTTATCCCTTGCGGAACAGCACTTGCAAGTACCTTTAACTGTGCTTTAGTTCAGGAGCTTACCTCCGTTATGGGCGCAGAAATGGTTAAGCAGGAATCGGATGTTTTGCTTGCTCCCGGTATGAATATTCAAAGAAATGTTCTTTGCGGAAGAAACTTCGAGTATTTCAGTGAGGACCCTGTTTTATCCGGTAAAATGGGTGCTGCTTATGTAAATGGTATTCAAAGCAATGGCGTGTCTGCCTGCCCTAAGCATTTTGCTTGCAACAATCAGGAAGTAAATCGTACGAAAAATGATTCTCGTTTAACACAAAGAGCTTTAAGAGAAATTTATCTTAAGGGATTTGAAATCTGCGTTAAAGAGAGTAATCCTATGAATATAATGACAAGCTATAATAAGATTAATGGTGTTTGGAGTCATTATAATTATGATTTGGTTACAACTGTTTTGCGCGGCGAATGGGGATATACAGGCAGTGTTATGACCGATTGGTGGATGCAGAAATCAGCAAGTCCCGAATTTCCGATTATCAAGGATAATGCATATCGTGTTCGTGCACAAGTTGATGTACTTATGCCGGGCGATAAGTTTGGTACTAAAAAGTATAAGTCAGACGGAACACTCCTGCCAACGCTTGGAAAAGAAGACGGCATAACGCGTGCTGAGCTCGAACGCACAGCGAAAAATGTTTTAAATCTTGTACTAAAATTAAAATATTAAATTTAACATAAAAAGCCATCCATTTTATGGATGGCTTTTTATTTAATCAGATGTAGCTTCAAAAAACATACGGAATGCGGTTGGAAGTGCATAGGTAGTTTCAATTTCCTGCGCAGTTGCCCAAGTGAAATCAGAGGGTGCTTGGGCGCACTGAATGTGATAACAGGTCATCTGCCATCTGATGTGTGTAAAAATATGAACACGGTTTAATTGCTGATATAATTCTATGGGCTGAACGCCAAAGCTGTCGGCTGTGCGCAATGCTTGTTCAGCATCCATTTTGCTGAGTATGTTTGGCAGCTGCCATAAGCCGGATAGCAGTCCGCTTTCCGTGCGTTTCGTTAAGGCATATTTATCTTCGTGCTGCAGTAAAAAGACGGTGCGTTCTTCTATGCGTTTCTCTTTTTTCGGCAGTTTAACGGGATAGTTCATTACGGTGTTGTGCGCATATGCTTGGCAAAAATCTTTTGCAGGGCACGCCTCGCATTTTGGCGATTTCGGAGTGCAGATTGTTGCACCAAGCTCCATTAATGCCTGTGTGAATTGTCCGCAGGCATTTTTCGGATAAACCTTTTCAAGCTGAGCGGCAATGTCGGTTTTGGTTTGCATTAAATCAATTGGTGCATTGTTTTCAGTCATGCGTGTAATAATGCGCAGAACATTGCCGTCAACAGCAGCACAAGGCAGATTAAAACAAATGGAAGCAATAGCCCCTGCGGTGTATGGTCCGATTCCGGGCAGGGCACGGATCTCTTCATATTGATTCGGGAACTGACCGCCGTATTGTGTTTCAATTACGCGTGCCGCTTTTTGCAGATTTCGTGCACGGTTATAATAGCCGAGCCCCTCCCATAGCTTAAGTAATTGACTTTCGGGTACTTCGGCAAGTGCGTGAATATCGGGAAGCTGTTCTAAAAAGCGAAGATAATAGCCCCATACTGCTTAAACAAACGTTTGCTGCTGCATGATATCCGATAGCCAAATATGATATGGCTCGATGTATT
>JAIDLO010000149.1 GCA_029050995.1 Eubacterium sp.
TGTCAATATATAGTACTTTTTTATCGAATTTAGCAATATTTTTACATATATAAAGTAGATGTAAAAGTAAATATCTCAAAAGATTTACAGCATATCTACAAAACAATGAATATAATTGAATTTTAAAATAAATTCTGTTATCATATAATCCTTATAAAAGGTGATCCTTTTGAAAGGGTGGTTCGGTGAACGCAACTGAATACTTTGTATATCTTCTTTCCTGCCATTTGAATTCTGTTGAGCCGAAAGGCGAAAAAAGAATGGATTGGCAGCAGATTTATAATCTTGCTGAAATTAATAATTTAACTGCAGTTATTGCGTATGAAATAAAAAGGCTTCCGTCTGATTGCCGCCCCGGCGGAACAATCGGCTCCTGGTTTAGTGAAAGCTATGAAAATACGGTCCACAGCTTTCGTCCAAATCTTCAATCGCTTTCAACCTTTATCAGTACTTTAACGGAAGAAAAAATTGCGCATGCTCTTTTCAAGGGTGTTGTTTTAAGAAATTATTATCCGTTTCCGGAGCTTCGTACCGGCAGTGATATGGATATCATTATTCGTGCTACGGATTATATTCGTGCAATTGAAGTTTTGAAGAAAAAAGGCTTTATTGAAAAATCCGTTGAAAGCAATGCTGCAACGCTTCAGTTTGAAAAGGATATTTTTGAGCTTCATACAGAGCTTGAAAGTATCAATATTCAAAGCAAAATTTATTTTGCAACGCCGTTTGATGATATCAGTGATGCTTCGGGATATACATATAAATTAAAGCCGATTTATCATCTTCTTTATATCGTTTCTCATATTGCGCATCATCTTCAAACGGGCGGTGCAAGCATAAAAATGATTATGGATATAGATGTTTTGATTCGCAGATATCCCGAAATGGATATAAATGAATTTCTTTTATTGAGTGATAATATCAAAATCGGAAAAACTGCGGAAACGCTTCTTGCTTTTTCCAAAAAGATTTTCAACACGCCTGTTGTGCTGAATTTTACTTTTGAGGATGAAGATACATTGCCACTGTTTGATGATTTTATGCATGTTTTCTCAATGGGCAAGATTTTGGGCACACCCGAAGAGAATGAAGAAACAACAGAAGAAAAGAATGTACTTGGCTTTATTAAAAATGTTTTCAGTAATGTTGTGAAGCCGAAAGAAGAGGAAGAGGTATTAACAGATTATCAGATTCAGCTTCTTGAAGAATTAGGTATTAAAAAAGCAAATGAAGAATAATGAAAAGGCACAGTTTTAAACTGTGCCTTAATTTTATACTTAATGTTCATCGCTTAAAACTGCATGTGCGCATTTAATGCCGTCAACGGCTGCTGAAACAATACCGCCTGCGTAGCCTGCGCCTTCTCCGCAGGGATAAACGCCGCTTATGTTGCACTGGCAGAATTCATCTCTCAGAATTCTTACGGAGCTGGAGCTTCTTGTTTCTGGTGCTGTAAGTACAGCATCATACATATTAAATCCATTCAGCTTTTTATCCATTTCAACAATTGCAGATTTCATAGTTGCAGAAACCTTCTGCGGTAAACATTCATCAAGATTTGTTAATGTAACGCCTGTCGGGCAGGTTGGATTAACACTGCCGAGAGATTGGCTCTCTTTGCCTGCAAGAAAATCTCCAACAAGCTGGGCAGGTGCTCTGTAATCTCCGCCTGCAAGCAGATAAGCGGTGTGCTCTATCTCACGCTGATAATAGATTCCGGCAAGTGGATGCTCACTTGGAAAATCACATGGCTCAATTCCAACAAGCAAAGCGCTGTTTGCGTTTTCGCCGTCTCTTGCGAGACTGCTCATTCCGTTTACGATTACGCCCTCTTTCTCGCTTGCTGCGGCAACAACTGTTCCGCCGGGGCACATACAGAATGTATATGCACCACGCTCGTGCAGTCCGTGGCAGGAAAGCTTGTAATCGGCAGCACCAAGCTTTTTGTGACCGGCAAATTTTCCGTACTGCGCTTTGTTTATAAGACTTTGCGGATGCTCAATTCTTGCACCAACGGAAAATGGCTTCTGTATGATTTCAACACCGAGATTATACAGCATTTCAACCGTATCTCTTGCACTGTGACCGATTGCCATAATAACGCTGTCTGCCTCCATATCAGAGGTTTTGCCTTTCTTCGTGTATCGTATTCCCTGAACAAATCCGTTGTAAACGATAAGCTTATCAAGCTTTGTTTCAAGCCAGACCTCTCCGCCAAGCTTTTCAATCTTTTTGCGTATGTTTTTAACAACAATGGCAAGTCTGTCTGTTCCGATATGCGGCTTTGAAGAATAAAGGATTTCTTCAGGTGCGCCTGCTTCGTAAAGCTCTTCAAGCACCTTGCGTATAAACGGGCTTTTAATTCCTGTTGTCAGCTTTCCGTCTGAAAATGTGCCTGCGCCGCCCTCGCCGAACTGAACATTGGATTCTTCGTCAAGTTTTCTTTTTGTCCAGAATTCATTGACATCCTTTTGACGGGCATCAATGTCTTTTCCGCGTTCAAGAATAATTGGCTTTAAGCCTGCTTCAGCCAGAATAATGCCTGCAAGCATACCGGCAGGGCCGAAGCCGACAATGATTGGTCTGTATTTTGAAACTCTTTTGTTTTCAGGAATTTCATAAACATACGGCTTTGTAATCTGGACCTTGTTTGATTTGCATTTTGAAACAATCTGCTCCTCATCAAGGCTGATTATAACATCAACGGAGTATGTAAAATGAACATCCTCTTTTTTTCTTGCATCAACACTTTTTTTAAAGATGGTAAGTGATTTGATGTATTTTTTATTTATTCTGAGTATCTTTGCTGCTTTTGTTTCAAGCAGGCTTTCGTCCTCATCAAGAGAAAGCTTAATTTCATTAATTCTTATCATTTCTGTTTTTCACAATCCTGTTTGCTGTTTTTATTCCGCTTTGCCAGGCAAAGTCAAGGTTATATCCTCCGCAGGGAAATTGTTTATCCAATATTTCTCCGCAGATATAAAGATGTTTCATAAATTTTGATTGATAATCCCGGATTTCACTAAGGGGGATACCGCCGCTTGTGATCTGTGCAAAATCAAAGCCCTTTGTTCCTGTTAAAATCAATCTCCAATTTTTAACAAAGGAAGCCATTTTTTCGGCATCGCCGTTTGCCTGCTTTGTCAAGATATCGGATAACTTTCGCCCGATAATTCCGCAAAGGGTTCCGAATTCTTTAATGTAGCAGAGAGTATCTTCTTCGTGCATTTCAGGTACAAGGTCGAGCACAGCTACGCACTTTTCGGGATTCTCCTTTGAAAAATTCTCGGAAACAATGTGGGAAAGATTCATAGCGGCAATTCCCGAAATTCCGTAATCCGTAAAAAGAATTTCTCCGTACTCTTCTCCTTTAATGCTTCCGTTTAATTCTATTTTCAAATTACATCT
>JAIDLO010000015.1 GCA_029050995.1 Eubacterium sp.
TTATTGTATAATAGACAGAACTTTAAATATAGAAATTGGTGTAAAATTGAGAATACTTACTATCGGAGATGTTGTTTCAAAACAGGGCTGCGACTATTTAATGCAGCAGCTTCCGAAGCTGAAGCAGGAATTTTCAGCAGACATAACAATCGTTAACGGCGAGAATTCGGCAATCGGAAACGGCATACTTCCACAAAGCGCAAAACATATTTTTGACTGCGGCGCAGATGTTATTACCCTTGGCAACCACAGCCTGAGGCGAATTGAAATTTATCCTTTTCTGGATGAAAACGAATACATCATCCGCCCGGCAAACTATCATCCTTCCGCCCCGGGACGAGGAATGACCATTATTGACAAAGGCTATATCCGCGTTGCTGTTATCAATCTTCAAGGCGCAGTTTATCTTGAGCCTATCCGCAATCCATTTGAGGTTATGGACGAAATGATTGAAAAGGCAAAAGAAGAAAACTGCAAAATCATCATCGTAGATTTTCACGCAGAAGCAACAAGCGAGAAGCGCGGAATGGGTTATTATGTTGACGGAAGAGTTTCGGCTCTTTTCGGAACGCACACCCATGTTCAGACCTCTGACAATCAGGTGCTTCCAAACGGAACAGGATACATAACCGACCTTGGAATGACAGGCCCGCTTCATTCTGTTTTAGGCGTTTCAACAGAGGTTGCCATTCAGAAAATGAAAACAGGGCTTCCCGTTCGCTTTAAAAATGATGACGGACCATGCACAATAGAAGGCTGCTTATTTGAAATTGACAACAAGACAGGCAAGACGATAAGCACTGAAATTTTCAGGAGGTAACTATGAAAACAAAATCAATACTTATTCTTTTATGCTTTGCTTTTATAGTTTCTGTTTTTACAGCCTGTTCTTCAGAAGCTCCAAGCGAAGCAGCCGAAAACAAAACTGAACCTAAGAGTATCAGCTCTATTCCGAAAGATGACACTTCATTTAAGCTTTGCTATACACAGTCAGACAGCTTGAATCCATATGAATGTGAAACACAAAACAATCAAACCCTTTCACAGCTTGTTTTTGAAAGCTTATTCAGTATTGACGAACACTACAAAGCAAGCTGCAGCATTGCAAAAAAATACGAATATACAAATTCAAAAATATTAAGAGTGACCATTCAAGACGGATTAATCTTTTCTGACGGAACATCTTTAACAGCAGATGACATTACATATTCCTTCAGAAAGGCAGTTAAATCCAGCTATTGGGGTTCCTCTCTCAGCGGAATATCCTCCTGCTATGCTGTTTCATCAGATACTGTTGATTTTCAGCTTGAATATCCGAACAGCTATGCGCACAACCTGCTGATCTTCCCAATTATGAGCCAAAGCAGCGAAACAAGCGAATATCCAATCGGAAGCGGCAGATATTATTTTGCAAATGAAAAAGAAGAAATTGTATTGAAAGCAAACGAGAAAAACGGATTTTCTCCTTATCTTACAACAATCCATCTTGAAAACATTCCTGCATCCGATTCCATAGACAATGCTGTTAACATCGGAAATGTAAACCTTATCTTCCGCGATTTAAGCAGAGATTCAGCGAAAAAAATTGATTCCAACTACAAGCTTGTTAATATGAACAATCTTGTTTACATCGGTATAAACAACAAGGTTGGGCTTGGTGCAAATTCATATATCAGAAAAGCGATCAATTCAGCTATTGACAGAGAACTGCTTACGAAAAGCGCTTATTCTGGTTTTGCAAAAACGGCTAAAACTATATTCAATCCCGAATTCGAGCTTTCAACAACCGAGATTTTTGAAAAAACAGCTAACACCAACGCAGCAAAACAGGCAATGCTTCAAAGCGGATTATCAAACTTTACAATATCCCTTCTTGTTAACGGAACAAATGAAGACAGAGTTACCTGTGCAAAATTAATTAAACAGCAGCTGGAGAATGTTGGTTTTAAAGTTCATCTTTCCGTTGCAGACACCTACAAGAGCTATGAAAAACAAATCCGAAAGGAAAAATTCGATTTATATTTAGGCGAAATCAAAATTACACCCGATATGTCGCTTCAGCATTTCTTTTCTTCAAAGGGAAGCGCCCGCTTTGGAATCAATCCAAAGAAAAGCGCAGCCGCAAAAGAATACAATAAATATATAAACGGAGAAACAGATCTTGGCAGCTTTTTGATTTCTTTTTCTGAGGAAATGCCCTTTATTCCTGTTCTTTACAGGCAGGGAATGATTTGCTTTTCCAAAGAAATGAACGGAGATATGCAGGGAACAAGCACCGATTGTTTTAAAAATATAGAAAATTGGTATTTTATATCTGAGTAATGATTATATTACTTGCTATATTCAATAAAATATAATATAATAGCTATAATTAGTATAATTTTTAACAAATCTATGAACGGAGGTTCGTTTATGGTTAAATTTGAAAATCCAAACGGATACATTGAAATCACCGGAAACTACTTTGGCAATCTTGTTGGCAAGGCTGCGCAATCCTGCTTCGGCGTTACGGGAATGGTTGATTCCAATCCACTGCAAAGTGTTAAATCCATTATCAAAAACCGTGTTGGCAGCGACAATTCCTGCCAGGGCGTTATCGTAAAAAGTGTTAACGGTGCACTTGTTGTTGATCTTCATATTTCCGTTTCATACGGAGTAAATATCGCAGCAATAGCAGACAGCATCAAAAACAAGGTAAGATACACTGTTGAAACTGCAACAGATCTTAGGGTTTCTGCTGTTAATGTTTATGTTGACGCAATAAATTAAAGGAGATTGTTCTTGATGATTACTGGTAAAATGTTTCGAGACGGAATAATTTCCGCTTCAAACAATATCGCAAACAGCCGTCAGGCAGTTGACGCATTAAATATCTTTCCTGTTCCGGACGGAGATACAGGAACAAATATGAGTATGACAATTGGTGCAGCCGCTAAAGAAATGGCAGTTATTCCTGATGACTGCACAATCGAAGAGGCTTCCTCACGCTGTGCTTCTGCACTTTTAAGAGGTGCAAGAGGAAACAGCGGTGTTATTCTTTCTCTTATTTTCAGAGGCTTTTCAAAAGCATTCAAAGGTCTTGATGAGGCTGATGAAAAAGCAGTTGCAAAAGCATTTGCAGAAGGTGTTGAAGCAGCTTACAAGGCTGTTATGAAACCGACAGAGGGTACAATTTTAACCGTTATCCGCATGGCTTCCGAGGCTGCAAACGAAGCTGCTAAAACAGATAACAATCCTATGCATATTGCAGAAACAGCTCTTATTGCTGCAAAGGAAGCACTTGCAAAAACACCGGAGCAGCTGCCTGTTTTAAAGCAGGCAGGCGTTGTTGATGCAGGCGGTCAGGGTCTTGTTCTTATCCTTGAGGGCTTTGAAAGTGTATTTGACCACGAAGCAATCGTACAAGCAATCGAGGGCAGTGGCGTTACACCTGTTTCCACCCCAAGCAAAAGCACGGTTGCCGCTGCATCTGATGATATCGAATTCGGCTACTGCTCTGAATTCCTGATTGAAAAAGCAAATGATGCAAAGGAAAAAGATCCTTTAAAGCTTCGTGCTTTCCTTGAATCAATCGGCGACTGCGTTGTTGTAGTTGACGATAATGATATCATCAAGGTTCATGTTCATTCAAATGAGCCGGGTAATGTTATTCAGTCTGCACTTAAGTATGGACAGCTTATCAATATTAAAATAGACAATATGCGTTATCAACACAGAAATGCTGATGAAGGTGTTAAAGAGGGCGAAGAGCCTGTTCTTCCGCCTGTAGATCCAACAAACGATTACGGCTTTGTTGCAGTTTGCGCAGGTAACGGACTTGCCGAGCTTTTCAAGGATATCGGTGCAGATATCGTTGTCAGCGGCGGACAAACAATGAACCCTTCAACAGACGATATTCTGAATGCAATTAACGCAACACCTGCAAAAACAGTTTTTGTGCTTCCAAACAATAAAAATATCATTATGGCTGCAGAGCAGGCTATTCCGCTTGCTGAAAATAGAGAAGTAAGAGTTCTTCAGACAAAAACAGTGCCTCAGGGTATTTCTGCTATGCTTATGTTTGACGAATTTGATGACGCAGACACAAATATGATGAATATGATGGAAGCTGCCGAAAATGTTTCAACAGCGCAGGTTACCTTTGCTGCAAGAGACAGCGAGGTTGACGGAAAGCCGATTGAACAGGGCGAAATCATGGGACTTTGCGACGGCAAAATCAAATTTATCGGAAAAGACATTTCAGATATCGCTTTCAAATCTGCAGATAAAATATTCAAGAAAAACCAGAGCAGCCTTATAACAATTATTTACGGCGAAGAAGCAACAGAGGAAATGGCTTCTGAGGTTGAACAAAAGCTTCGCAATAAATACGGCGATGAGGTTGAAATCAATATCGTTAACGGCGGACAGCCGATTTACTATTTCATAATTTCAGTGGAGTAAAAATGATTAACCTGAACAGCGATATAAAATATATCAAAGGTGTTGGAGAAAAAAGAGCCGAGCTTTTCAATAAGCTCGGCATTTCTTGCGTTCGTGAGCTAGTTAATTTTTATCCGAGAAAATACCAGGACTGGTCTGATGAAAAGATGGTTAAGGACTGCGAAACCGGCGAAAATGTTTGCATTAAGGCAACACTTATGACTGCTGTAAAAGAGCATATGATCCGAAAAGGAATGACGCTTTTCAAATGCAATTTTACTGACGGCGAAACAATCATTCATGTTACCATTTTCAACAACAAATATCTTGCAAAATCCCTTCGCCAATATGAGGATTACATACTTTACGGAAAGCTTGAAAAAACTTTAACATCAGCAAATATGAGTTCTCCAAGTATAGAAAAGGCAGAGCAGAATATCGGTATTCATCCAATCTACCCTGCAACCGAAAAGCTCAGCTCAAAGGCAATTGCAAAGGTTATCAAAACAGCTTTGGACGAGCTTCCGCCTTTTGAAGAAACACTCAGCACGGAATTCAGATTGAAATACAGACTTGTTTCTCTTGATTTTGCAATCAGGCAGATTCATTTTCCCGACAGCGAGGAAAGCCTTGAAAAAGCAAAACACCGCCTTATTTTTGAGGAGCTTTTAATTCTCCAGCTCGGTTTATTAAAGCTGAAAGGAAATAAAAAAGCTGAAACACAGCTTCGCATAAAAAAAGATTACACCAACGAATTTTTCAGACTTTTGCCCTTTGTGCCCACAAATGCACAAAAAAAAGCCATTGCAGACTGCATTGGCGATATGGGCAGCAAATATGCAATGAACAGGCGTGTTCAAGGC
>JAIDLO010000150.1 GCA_029050995.1 Eubacterium sp.
GGAATCCCGTTTTGCACCATAGCCGACATCTGATAAGCTGATTTCAAAATTTCATCTGCAACAGCAGTATTAACATGATAAAGCGAAAGGTGATTTACATAATAAGTATATTCTGTTAAGGATTTTATAATAAATGCACATTCCGCATTTTCCTCAATGATTTCCTGCTTGATTTTATCCTCATCATCATTCGTTACAACAATGCTGTAATCAGCAAAGGCTGATGAAAACGCTTCATTTATCATCGGCTCATTCTCTGCTTCATCACAATGCACAAGCATAACAGGAAAAACATCCGTAGTTACCGCATCATCACTTTTTAAGCTTTCTGATATGCGGGGAAAGAATAAAACACAGATTATAGCTGCAACTAAGAATATGGTTACACCCAGAAAAACTTTATTCTTAAGGTAGCCCTTCAGTTCAAATTTAAGAATTTTACCAAACTGTTTCATTACTCTTCCTCCCCTTCTTCTTTATCGCTTGCATATTCAACAAATATATCATTCAGCGTTGGTTCAAACACCTTGAGTTCATCTATGTTGTAATTATTTGCAAGCTGTTTCATAACAGATTGCTTATCCTCAGGAGCAGTAAGCGTAATTAAAACAGAATTGTCATTATTTAAAACAGCACCGAATTCAGCAATGATTTTATCATTATCTTCGGAACGGACAACAAGCTTATTTCTTGGATAATTTCGCTTAATGCTATGCAAATCACCCGAAACAGCAATCTCTCCGTTATTCAAAATTGCAATATCATTGCAGAATTCCTCAATATAATTCATCTGGTGACTTGAGAAGAAAACAATTTTATCCTTTTCTATTTCCTCTTTAACAACATCCTTAAGAAGCATTGCATTAACCGGATCAAGACCTGAGAACGGCTCATCAAGAATAATAATCTGAGGATTATGGGCAAGAGCAGTTATAAGCTGAATTTTCTGTTGATTACCCTTAGACAAGGTATCCAATCTCTTATTTCTGTACTCCTGCATATTCAGACAACCAAGCCAGTAATCAACTGCTTTAACAGCATCATTTTTCTTCATTCCTTTAAGTTCTGCAAAATAAACAAGCTGATCAATGATTTTCTTTTTTGGATAAAGTCCTCTTTCTTCAGGCAAATAACCAAACTGAACAGAATTATAATCAATCGGCTTTCCGTCAAACAGTATTTCCCCGCTGTTTGCTGAAAAAACATTCATCAAAATACGGATTGAGGTTGTTTTACCTGCACCGTTTCTTCCAAGCAAACCAAAGGCTTTTCCGCTCTCTGCGGTAAGAGAAACATTTTTTAGCACCTGCTTTTCGCCAAAGCTTTTACAGATGTTGTTCATTTCCAGTATCATATTCACATCTCCTTATATAAAAAAGTACGCAGCCGAAGCTACGCACTGAAAAACGCAGCCTGACTTCTGTTGCCACACAGTTCACTCCAAAGCAGGGAATGACAAATCAAAGCATACATTTTTACCAATAGTATGCCTGCTTAGAGTGCTATTAAACTGTGTGGCATATTTATTTTATCATAATAAAACAAAAAGTCAAATTATATCCATATATCGCAAGAATATGCTGTGCGTTAAAAGGCATTGCTTTACCTTGCATATCTTATTTGCGTATGTTAGAATAATAGAAAAAGAGGTGTTTTTATCAATAACTATTAAATATATTAGAGGGGAAAATATGAAAAAGACTATAAGTATAATATCCTGCTGTTTAATGATATGCCTGCTGTTTATCGGCTGCAGCACCAATAATACTGAAAGCAAAGAGGTTGCCATTATTAAAAATGATTTAAAATCATATTTTTCGTGCTATGAAAAAGGCGATTTTGAAGGCATGAAGAAATTCTGCACAAAAAACTATGTTGATGAATATTTTCACGATGGTGATGTTTTTGGAAATTTAACGGCGAAACTCGTTGATTTTGAAGAAATCAAATACGATGAAACTGCAATGAAATATACTGCCCTTGTTCAGATTGAGTGTATGCCCACAAAGATTTCTGCGCTGTATAACAGAGATAAACCCGATGAACCGGTAAACACATATATGGACTTGGTAGTAAGTGTCGATAATGGTAATGCTGTAATAGAAGCATTTGCATATTAATGTTACGCAAGCCGTAGTATTTTATAATGGAGAATAGATAATATGAAAATTCATTCAAACACATCTGTTGAAAATTTTATACAGAAAAACAATTGCTGTCATCAGCTTCCGGAGGGATACAAGGAAATATACAAGCTCAATTTACAAAAGGACAAAAGCAAGGCAATTCTTATCAATCTGCTTGCGCTTGTTATTGGCATAATCATGCTGATTGCAGGTCATTTAATTGTTCCTATGTCTGTAGTTTTTAATGACTATGTTGCGTGTTTAGAGGGTGCTGTTGACGGATTCAGTAAAACAAACGCACTATTCCTGGTTAAGATTCTGGTTTTAGTTGCAGGGTTGTTTGTTTATATGATTCTTCACGAGCTTGTGCATGGTATCTGTATGAAATATTTTGGTGCTGAAAAAGTTAAATACGGCTTTACAGGGCTTTATGCCTATGCCGGATGCGCCGATTATTTTTCAAAAGTACCATACATCATTATTGCGCTTGCACCTGTTGTTGTCTGGGGAATTGTATTGCTGATCCTGAATTTGGTTCTGGATACATCATGGTTCTGGATTATTTATATTATTCAGATGGCAAATATATCGGGCGCTGCAGGCGACCTGTATGTTACATATAAATTTTCAAAAATGCCTAAAGATATTTTAGTTCACGACAGCGGTATAGCAATGGAAGTTTATTCCAAATAAGCTTAAACTTAATATATACAAAGAAAAGGAGCGATAATTCTATCGCTCCTTTATATATTGCATTATGCACCGCGAACTTCTTCGCAGCGGTTGAGAAGCTCTGACCAACGGCGGTCTACTTCTTTCTGGAATGCTTCAATCATCCATTCATTTTCTGGCTTGAACATATGCTTGAATCTTCCCTGCTTAACAAGCCATTCCTCGATCGGAACATAATTTCTCGGCTCATAGTTGAGAATCCATCTGCCGTCTACAACCTCAAACAAAGGCCAATAGCGTGTTTCAACAGCGAGCTTACAGATTTCCATAATATCCCAGGTATTATATCTCCAGCCACGAGGACAAGGCGCCATAATGTTGAGGAATGCAGCACCTTTTGTGTATATAGCCTTTTCAGACTTAACATGAAGATCACGGAAATTTGAAAGGAATGTTGTCTGTGCAACATAAGGTACTTTATGCTCTGCAATAATTGCAGCCAAATCCTTTCTGTACTGCGGCTTACCGTCTGATACATTGCCGACAGGTGTTGTTGTTGTATCTGCAAACATAGGTGTTGCAGAAGAACGCTGAATACCAGTATTCATATAAGCACCGTTATCATAGCAAACATACACCATATCGTGACCGCGTTCCATAGCACCTGAAAGGGACTGGAAGCCGATATCATATGTACCGCCGTCTCCGCCGAAGGTAATAAACTTATATGTTTCATCAAGCTTACCCTTACGCTTTAAAACATTATATGCACCCTCAACGCCGCTCATTGTTGCGCCTGCATTTTCAAATGCATTATGGATATAGCTATCCTGATATGCTGTATAAGGATACATAAATGAAGAAACCTCAAGACAGCCTGTTGCATTACCGATAACAGCCTTATCGCCCGGCTTTAATGCTTTAAGTACATTTCTTACTGCGATTGTACCGCCGCAGCCTGCACACATTCTGTGGCCGCCTGCAAGACGCTCTTCTCTGCCGATAAATTCTTTAAAATTATACATTGAAAAGCACCTCCTTATTCTCTAACGCCCATATAGCGATATGGCTCTGTAACCTCGCCTGCTTCGGCGATTTTCTCAAGCTCGCTATATATGTTTATCATATCTTCAACTTTAACATCTCTACCGCCAAGACCGTAAACATAGTTTACTGCAAGGCAGTCTGATTTTGCTCTGTAAAGAGCTGTTGTAACCTCTGCGCCGATAGGACCGCAGCAATCATTATAGCTTTCAGTTCTATCCATAAGAGCAACAGCCTTAACATTTTTAAGAGCCTCTGCAATCTCGCTTCCAGGGAACGGACGGAAAAGGCGGATTTTGATAAGACCAACCTTTTTGCCCTGTGCTCTTAATTCGTCAACAGCATCCTTTGTTGTACCTGCTGCTGAGCCGATCATAACAACAGCCTCTTCGGCATCTTCCATTTTATATTCTTCAAAGAGTCCATACTCTCTGCCGCTGATTTCTTTGTATTCCTTAGCAACATCAAGTGTAACCTGCTTTGCATTCTTGAGTGCCTCAGCCTGTGATCTCTTAGCTTCGAAGTAATAATTTGAAACACTGTAAGGACCTACAGCCATAGGGCATTCCGGATTAAGAAGATAATTTTCAGGCTCATACTCGCCAACGAAATTCTTAACCTCTTCATCTTCAAGGAGATTGATATTCTCTACTGCGTGAGAGGTAATGAAACCATCCTGGCAAATCATAACAGGAAGCATAACATCCTTATGCTCGCCTATTCTGTATGCCATAACGAGGTTATCATAAACCTCCTGATTGTTTTCAGCATAAATCTGAATCCAGCCTGCATCTCTTGCACCCATTGAATCACTGTGGTCACAGTTGATATTGATAGGACCGGACAATGCTCTGTTTACAAGTGTAAGAACGCAAGGTAATCTGTTTGATGCAGCAAGATAAAGTTCTTCCCACATAAGTGCCATACCTGCTGATGATGTTGCAGTTACGGAACGCGCACCTGCTGCTTCTGCACCGATAACGGCAGACATAGCTGAATGTTCAGATTCAACAGGAATAAATTCGGAATCTACCTTTCCGTTTGCTACTAATTTTGAAAAATACTGCGGAATTTCAGTTGAAGGAGTAATCGGGAAAGCCGCCATAACATCAGGGTTAATCTGGCGGAGAGCCTCTGCTACTGCTTCGTTACCGCTTAAACGATCTCTTCTTGCCATAGTTATTTTACTCCTTTCATTGTAATTGCACCTGTGTGGCATGCTTTAACGCATATGCCGCAGCCTTTGCAATGGTCATAATTAAATGCACCGCGTTTGCCGTCTACAACAGGGATAACACTATCCGGGCAAACAGGAACACATAAAAGGCAGTGAACACACAAATCCTCGTGGAGCTCAGGCTTAACTGAAGTCCACTCGCCTGTGTTAAATTCTTCAGAGGTTTTAGAGCCGTAAATCTGCATACCTTCTGTTAAATCCTGCCATTTACAATCTAAATTAAGTTTACTAAGATCTGATTTCATATCGCACGAACCTCCTATTTAACCTCATCATAAGCCATTTTAAGAGCATTCATATTGCCCTCAATAACTTCAGGCTTAGAAGAAAACTTATGCTTGAATGAAGCTTCCATTTCTGTAAGGAATTTATCCCATTCCATAACGCCTGTAATCTTAACAATACCTGCAAGCATAGGCGTATTCGGGAAATATTTACCAAGGCAGGCAACGGAAACCTTGCGTGCATCAATTGTATAAATCTTTCCTTTATAGCCGTTTAAATGCTTTTCAATTTCTTCTTTTGAATTTGAAGTGTTGATCAGAATTGCACCCTCCGGGTTTAAGCCGTCTGTTACATCAATTGTTTCAAGAAGGCTTTCATCAACGACAACAACATAATCCGGATGATAAATGTTTGAATGAACTCTGATTTCATCAGGGCTGATTCGGTTGTAGGCAGTTATAGGCGCACCCATACGCTCCGGGCCGTATTCAGGAAAGCCCTGAACATAGCTGCCTGTTTTAAAAGCAACATCTGCAAGAAGAAGAGCAGCGGTTTTTGCACCCTGTCCGCCTCTGCCGTGCCAACGAATTTCAACACAATTTTTCATATGTTTTCTCCTTTCACATAGTTAAAACTATAAAAATACGCCTCTTTACCCTAAGGCAAAGAGGCGATAATAATATACCGTGGTACCACTCTTATTCGTCAATAAAGACGCACTTAATATGAACAAACATTCACTGCCGTTATAACGGTGGCAACCGTCTGCACTTACTGCTTTTCAGCACAGCCACTCGGAGAGGATATTACGATTTTTCTTTTACTGCCTTACACCAACCGACAGCTCTCTGAGAAAAGAATGAAACCGATTTTTGTTCTCGTCTGCGTGTTTCAATATTAATTGAGAAGATTATAATACAAGAAATTTTGTTTGTCAACAATTTTCTTAAAATTAGTATTATTTGGGAATAATCTTTATTTCATATTTACAAATGTGTATAACAAAAAGGCAGCTAAGCTGCCTTAAGATAATTCTAATAT
>JAIDLO010000151.1 GCA_029050995.1 Eubacterium sp.
ATGCCTATATTGTGCAGGCTTGATGGATTTCCGTAATTCTCTTCAAGTGCGTTTAATATTGCCGCCGTTGCCTCTTTGCAAGGTTTTGTTGTTGCGCTGTTATCAAGATAAACTGCCATTTTGCTTCATTTCCCTGATTTTCATAATTCCGATAATTGTTTTGGCGTCTGTAAATTCGCCGTTCATGCATTTTTCAAATGCCTCTTCAAGCGGAATTCTGTAAACATCAAGGAATTCGCCCTCATCCAGCATTTGTGCGCTTTCTGTTAAATTTGATGCACCGTAAAGATGAATAATCTCGCTGCAATAGCCCGGTGTCGGATAGATTCTGCCAAGCTCAAAAATATTTTCGGCTGTAATGCCGCATTCCTCTTCAAGCTCTCGTTCGCCTGCCTTGCGCGGGTCCTCGTTCTTTTCAAGCTTGCCTGCAGGAATTTCATAGATTGTTTCCTTGTATGGTGCTCTGAATTGGCGAACCATTAGGATTTCGTCCTTTTCTGTGATTGCAACAACGCCGACTCCGCCGTTGTGGTCAACAAGCTCACGCTTTGCCGTTGTGCCGTCAACAAGCATAACCGTGTCTTCGTGAACAGTTATAATTCTGCCGCTGAAAATGCCGTTTGTTTCCTCTGTCTGCTCAAAGAAGCCGAGTGCGATAGATTCAATATCCTCCGGTTTTTCGGCAAGGAATTTTGCGCCCGCTTCAATAAATTCAAACTTCGTTCCGAAGCCCCATAAAACGCCTGCGCTGTCTATGCGGTTAATTCTTGCGCCGTCAATATCAAAATGCGTGTCGCCTACAACAAGTGTTTCGTTGTACTCAGTTTCAAGCTCCTTCATAGCGCGCATAATGATATCGGATTTCGGCTCGCAGTCTGCTTTAAACGATACACCGCAGATAACATCAAAATACTTTTTGATGTTAAAATAATCAAGCAGCATTTCAACATATTTCTGCGGCTTGGAGGAGGCGATTGCAATTTTAAATCCGCCGTTTTTAAGTGCCTTTAAAAGGTCTTCCATGCCGTCATAAAGCTTGCTTTCGTAAAGCCCTTTATCGTTGTATCTTTTCCGGTATTTGTTAACAAGCTCGGAAGCTCTTGCAGGGTCTGCTCCGTATTTTTCCTGAAATGTAATCAGAAGCGGAGGGCCTATAAAATAGGATAATTCGTCTAAATTTTCGGGAACGGCATAGCCAAAAGCCTCAAGTGCGTATTTTGCGCTTTTCATTACGCCTTCGCCTGTGTTGCAAAGTGTTCCGTCAAAGTCAAAAATAATTGATTTATATCTCATCTGTGCCAACTTTCTCCATAAATCTGTTTCCGTTTACAACAAATCTTTCGATTGTTCCTTTGCCTATAATCTCTTCGTCATTATCTTTTGCAACAACATCAAAGGTAATTTTTCTGCCGTCAACCTCTTTAACAACCGCCTTTGCGGATATAACCGATCCGATTCCGCTTGCCTTTATATGCACAATATGAATTCCTGTTCCAACGGTTGTTTCGTCATCTTCAAGAAAATCAAAAACAGCGTTTGTTGTTGCCTTTTCCATTAATGCAATCATAAACGGTGTTCCGAAAACAGGCAGCGTTCCACTTCCGACAGACACGGCAGTGTTCGTTGAATTCACAATCGTCGTTGTTTCGGCTGATGCGCCTAAAATTATTTCTTTCATTTCTTTTACCCCTAAAAAAATTGAACTGCTATTTGTATATATTATTAGTTAATAATTATAGCATATTATAAAGAATAATACAATATAATATGT
>JAIDLO010000152.1 GCA_029050995.1 Eubacterium sp.
GACTTAGTATTGTATTTTCTAATCCTATGTGTTTCAGCAACAGTAAATTGGGTTGTATTCAACGGTTCATCTGCCCTTTTTAATACATACACTTTTGCAATAGCAACAAGCCGTTTTGATACCTTCGGAATTTGTATAGGCATCTGCATCATAGAAAATGCCATCAAAACCTATTTGCTTTACACAAACATTTCAAAGAAAACACTTTCAAAACCAATTTGCATTGTATTGAGTGTAATCATGGTATTGCCGATTATTGCATTTTTAGTTTTGTTAGCGATGTTGAACAAGTAAAAATAAGGGTGCGTTTATCATAACGCACCCTTTTATTTTTTTATATTGTTGCTGACTGATTATTGATATCGCCGCCTGTTAAAACATAATCGGCTGCGGCAATCAGCTTCTTTGCATTTTCACTGTCTTTCTTTATTTTGGACGGAACAGACGCTACAGAGAGAACAAGCCTGTAATAGGTACTGTTTCTGCCTTTCGGATTCATTGCACCGTCTAATGCAGAAAGCCAGACTTCATCAACAAATTCCTTTAACGGTTTATCCTTAAATTCCTTTGCATCTTCCTTTTCAACGCCCTTTGCAAAGCCAAGCATCTTTAAAAGCTTATAAGCATCATAGGTTTTCATCGTATCCAGCTTAGACAGAATCGGCTTGACAATGCCCCAGTATTTACCGAATTTCTTTCCATTGAGATTAAGCGCGGAAAGCCTTTCCTCAAAATCCTCTTTTGTTCTGCATTCAAAAATTCTGTTTATCAAAGCTGAAGCGTGATCCGCAAGATACGGCAAAGCATCTATTTCTTTTCCATTATAATTGAATGTTTTAAGATGATCAACGCAATAGGTCAAAGTGCCGTTTTCATTGATATCCACATTTACAATCGGCGCAGGATAACCGCAAAGGGAGCCGACATTAACCTCTGTTATCGTATTGCCTCTTTGGCTGGTAAACTTGTCCGTTGCCTGAATATGACTATGGCCGACAAACATATATTTAAGACCAAGATTTGCAAAGCGGGCAGAAACTGTTTTTCTGTGTTCAACGCAGACAGAGCCGCCCGATATAAGCGGGGAAACATGCGGCATAAGCAGATGATGCTGCATACCAATCAGAACACAGTTATCCTCTTTCGCTTTTTTAATCTGCTTTTCAATCCACTCCCAGCAATCGGGGGTATAGCCTGCGTGGTCATTTTCATTTTTATCATCATTCAGGCATAGCACCCTTACTTTATCATTCAGCTGAATCATGTAGCAAATCGTGCCTATTTTCGTAATGAATTTATCTATTGCATCATTCGGTCCGAAGTCCTGATAAAACGCAGGCAAATCGGCGCTTTTCATAACCTCAACATCATGATAGGTTTTATCGCCCTCAAATCTTCTTGGGTTTTCATCACAGCACCAATCATGCGTAGCCGTTATCAGATAAACAGGCTTGCTTTTTTTCAGTTCATAAAGCTTTTCGCGAAACTCGATATGAGAAACCATTTCGCCGTCATTCGTTACATCGCCGAGAATAAAAACAGCTTCTGTATCACTTTCAGCAATCTGCTTAAAAGCAGCATCTATAATATCCCCCGTTTCGGCAAGACATTTTTGGTCTGAACCCGAACGAAGCTCATATGCCTTTCCGCTTGTGCCGAGCGTTTTTGAATAATGATGTGTATCCGCAATAAAAGTTATTTTCATTCCTGCGCTGCCTTCTTTTCTTCTGCAATTTTTTCTCTTCTTGCCAGAATATCCTTCATCATATTGCGGTGGCTTTCACCTGTTATATTATAGAAATGCATAGGAATCAACATAAGAAGATAGCCGATTGCAGGAACAAGCGTTGTTAAAAGGAAGAGCGCCCAATTCGTCTGCGCATTCTGAATAACATTACCCTCTTCATGAACAATATAGCCTGTTACGCCAAGAATGGCAATACCGATTGAGGAGGAAAATGTGTTTTCAATTTTTCCTGTAAAGCTCATAATGGAAAGCATAATGCCCTCTGCACGAGTGCCTGTTTTCCATTCAATGTAATCAACCGTTTCAGCTTCCATTTCCTTTTGAATTAAATTTTTAAATTCAAGCGGAATTGTTGTTAAGCCCGTAAATGCAATAACAAGAATACCTGTTATGAGCGAAACGCTTTCGCCCTCCGGCTTGCCCATAAGACCTTTAAAGCAAACAACTGCAAACAGAATATGAAGAATAATTGCAGCAACGCAGCAAAGCTGATAAAACTTTCTGCTGTCTGCCTTTCTGCCCCATTTTTCAATCAGCTTCGGAACAAGAATGCCTGCAAAAAGGAAGCCTGGGAACTTTGCAACATCAACAAAAATATTATACTTTCTGTTGAACATCAAATCGGCAACAAAATAGAAGGAAACCTGCTCTGCAATTTTACAAAGCAAGAAAAAGATATTGCCGATAAAAAGCATTAAAAGCGGTCTGTTTTTAAACAGAAGCGCGAAGCATTCCTTAACAGACGGAACATTTTCCTTATGCTCCGCTCTTTCCGTCGTATTCTTAAAGGTAAATCTTGTTAAAAATACAATGCCGATTGCGGAGATAATTGCAGAGGTTAAATAAGCCTGCGGCGTATGATCCTTAAAATACGGAAGAAGCGCAGCACCGGCAACAAAAACCTGAGGAAGCGCACCTAAAACGGAACGAACGATAGAGCTTACACCGAAAAGCTTTGTTCGCTCTATTCCATTCGGCGTAATCGAAAACGCAAGCGCGCCCATAGGGATATCAAACGCCGTGTATGTAACATCAAGACCGACAAAAAGAATCGTTGTATAAATGATATTAAACACAGGCGAAGCATCTGCACTGCCTACAAAGAACAAAATCATAACAAGAGAAACGAACCAAGGCGCCCACTTGATATAAGGCCGCATCTGACCATCCTTCGTTCTTGTTTTATCAACGATAACACCCATAATCGGATCATTTATCGCATCAAAAATACCGCAGAAGGTGCGTATCGTTGAAGCGGTTGACATTGCCTTGCTTCCAAGCTTTTTGAAAAGCACATTGGTAAGGAAATAGTTTATGTATTTAGAGGAAGTCATACTTGTATTCATACCCTGCGCACCTCTGCCGACAGCGTATGAAATCGTTTCCTTCCATGTTAAATAGGTTTCCTCGCCAACATCTGTTTTTATGATTTTACTGTTTAAAAATTGATTTAACTTTCCCATAAAAATCACCCCTGATTTTTTACTTTATCTTTGTTATTTTATTCTTTTTTACCAGATAAACATGATCTGCTATATCCATCATTGCCTTATCATTCATTGAATCGGTATAAAAATTTTCAATATGGCAGTTCGGATAAAGCTCATTAAAAATTTTAACCTTATTTTCAAGAAAGCAAAGACGGGTAAACTTGCCCGTATCCTTGTCTATACTTGAGCCTACATAATTTTTAATATTCATTCTTTTCATAACTTCTTCAAGAATGAAATCCGTTGTACCCGACACAACGATATCGCTTTCTTTTCTTACCTCGTTATACCAAGGCTTGATTTTCTTTTCATTTTTATTCCAGAAACGAACAACCGCATCCGCAAAGCTGTCTGTTTTCGTAACATAATAGCCCTCTAAAAAGGAAGCATATGCCTCTATCGCCTCTTCAACCGTAAAAAGATGGCAGGCATCTTTAATCGCTATAACGATAAGCTTCGGTAAGTATTTCCATATTTTCAGATCACGCCGAACATAATACAAAATAAAATCAACAAGCGTTTCGCCGTCATACAGTGTATTGTCGAAATCATAAACATTTACATTCAATATTTCATCACCACTCTTAAATAAACAAACCCTATTATAATAGTAACAAATTAACCGAAATAAATCAATAATTATTAACAGTTTCCGTAATTATTATCTAATATTATAATTTAATTCTTGACAGACAATTAAAATAAATATATATTAGAATAAGTATATCTAAAACTTTGATTGCTATTTCAAAAGGAATTATCGTTGTATGAAAAACAGGAACATTATTAAAACAGATATAACAGTTGTAGGCAGCGGCGTTGCAGGGCTTTTTGCTGCTCTCTGCCTGCCCGAAGATAAAGAAATCCTTGTTATAACAAAGGAAGAGCTTAAAGAATGCGACTCTTATCTTGCGCAGGGCGGCGTTTGCGTTTTAAAGAACATTGAGGATTTTGACTGCTATTTTGAAGATACAATGAAAGCAGGTCATTACGAAAATAATCCCGAAAGTGTTCGCGTTATGATAGAATCCTCGCCTGATGTGATTGGCACGCTTGTTGACCTTGGTGTTCAGTTTGATACAGACAATGACGGCGACTTTGATTACACAAGAGAGGGCGCACACCGCAGAAACAGAATTCTGCACCACAAGGACGAAACAGGAAAAGAGATTACCGCTACCTTACTTTCAATCGCACAAAAGCGTGAAAACATAACCTTTGTTACGCAGACAACAATGATTGATATTATTGAAAAGGACAATGTTTGCTACGGCATTGTCTGCGAGGATGAATTCGGCGAAAGCGGCGTTATCATCTGTGATGATATTATTCTTGCAACAGGCGGAATCGGCGGACTGTTCCATAATTCAACAAACTTTCCGCACATTACAGGCGATGCCTTTGCGCTTGCTCTTAAGCACGGCATTGCACTCCAGGATATGAATTACATTCAGATTCATCCAACAACGCTTTACAGCAAAAAGAACGGCAGAAAATTCCTGATCAGCGAAAGTGTACGAGGCGAAGGAGCAATTCTGCTGAACGAAAACGGCGAAAGATTTACAGATGAGCTTCAGCCAAGAGATGTTGTTACAGAAGCAATCTGCAAGGAAATGGAAAAATTCGGCACAGACCATGTTTACATAACGCTTCCCGGTATGACAAGCGAGGAAGCCGAAAAACGCTTTCCGAATATCTTTGAGGCGTGCATGGAAGAGGGCTATGATATAACGAAAGACAGAGTTCCCGTTACTCCGGGCCAGCATTATATGATGGGCGGCGTTAAAACAGATATTAACGGACAAACCTCTATGAAGCATCTTTATGCAGTTGGCGAAACAGCCTGCAACGGCGTGCACGGCAAAAACAGACTTGCATCAAACAGCCTGCTTGAAAGCCTTGTGTTTGCAAAGCGAGCAGCAGATTTGATTGCTGAAGATAAAAACATTAAAAGTGATGATATTCCTTTTGTTGATTTAAACAGCTATCCGGAAAAAGCAGAAAGAGAAAAGGAATTCAAAACGCTCATTATGAATGAAATAGAAAGAAAGGACAAGGCTTTTTATGATAAATGGTGTAACAATGAAGATTAATGTGGATGATTACATTTTAAACACATTAAAGGAAGATATTACAAGCGAGGATGTTTCAACAAACGCTGTTATGCCTGAAGACAAGCAGGGCAAGGCAGACCTGATCTGTAAAGAGGACGGCATTATCTGCGGCCTTGGAATTTTTGAAAGAACCTTCAAATTGCTTGATGAAACCTCTCATTTTGAAACAGAAGTAAAGGACGGCGATTTCGTTAAGAAAGGCCAGCTGATCGGCGTTATTTACGGCGATATCAAGGCGATTCTTTCAGGCGAAAGAACAGGGCTTAACTATCTGCAGAGAATGAGCGGCATTGCAACCATAACAAAGGAATATATGGCTGAGCTTGAGGGCTGCAAAACTGTTCTTCTTGACACAAGAAAAACCACACCGAATATGCGCCCGTTTGAAAAATACGCAGTAACCGTTGGCGGTGCAACAAACCACAGATACAATCTTTCAGACGGTGTTCTTCTGAAAGACAACCACATCGGCGCTGCAGGCTCTATCACAAAAGCAATCCAGATGGCAAAGGCATATGCGCCGTTTGTAAGAAAGATTGAGATTGAAACGGAAACACTTGAGCAGGTGCAGGAAGCGCTTGACGCAGGCGCAGACATCATTATGCTTGATAATATGAGCAATGAAACAATGAAAAAGGCTGTTGAAATGATTGACGGCAGGGCTGAAACAGAATGTTCGGGCAATGTTACAAAGGAAAGGCTGAAAGAGATTGCAGAAATCGGCGTTGATTTCGTTTCCTGCGGCGCATTAACACATTCAGCACCGATTATGGATGTAAGCCTTAAAAATTTAACACCGATTGAATAAAATTTTATATTACATTTTTGTTAATGTGCACAAATTCCTTTAGTGATTTAGCTTGATAAAGTGCAAAGTGTAGAATTCACAAAAAATTATTGACAATGCAATTCTATCGTACTAAAATGAATTTGTATTAGAACAAGGGCGTTCCGATTTTTCGGAATGCCTTTCTCTCTTTTCAAACAATGAAAAAAAGCAAATCTGCAAAAATGCAGTTTTATTTTCATATATGAAATAATGTATATAATTATTTTCAGAATATATTATCAAGAAATGAGGAGGAATATTTATGCTTAAGGAAGGTCAGATCAGAATTCCAAGCGGCTGTGCCATTGCAGCTATTATTGACCGAAAGGGCGGAAAAATCAACGGCTCTGAAATCATAAAATCCATTGCGTTGATGCACGACCGTTCAAACGGACTTGGCGGAGGATTTGCCGCATACGGAATTTATCCCGAGCATGCAGATGCCTATGCATTTCATGTTTTCTATGACACAGCAGAAGCAAAGGCTGAATGCGAGGATTACCTTTTCAGACATTTCAATGTTGATGTTTCAGAAAAAATTCCAACGAAAAAGATTGAGGCAATCGCAAACGGCCCTGATATCTGGCGCTATTTTGCAAAACCAAACCGCGTTAGAATGAAAGAAACAAGAATGGACGAAGAGGAATACACCGTTCAATGCGTTATGCATGTAAACCAGCATATTGAGGGTGCATTCATTTTCTCAAGCGGTAAAAACATGGGCTGCTTCAAAGCAGTAGGCTTCCCCGAGGATGTCGGCGAATTCTATATGCTTGATCAGTACAACGCTTATTTATGGACTGCACACGGAAGATTTCCAACAAACACACCGGGCTGGTGGGGCGGTTCTCATCCATTCAATATTCTTGACTGGTCTATCGTTCACAACGGCGAAATTTCCTCTTATGATGCAAACAGAAGATACATAGAGCAGTTCGGCTATGTTTGCACAATGCAGACAGATACCGAGGTTATTACATATCTTTTCGACCATCTTCTTCGCCACCACAAGCTTCCTGTTGAGGTTGCAGCAGATGTTTTAACTGCACCCGAATGGGAGGAGATAGACAGAATGAGCAAGGATAAAAAGGATTACTTTACTGCACTTCGTTCCATTTATAATGCAGGCCTTGTAAACGGTCCGTTCTCCGTTATCCTTGGTTCAAACAAAGGGCTTCTTGCGATTAATGACCGACTCAAGCTTCGTTCTCTTACTGCGGCTACGAAGGGAACAAGAGCTTATTTTGCTTCCGAGGAATCGGCAATCAGAGTTGTTTGCCCGAATCCGGATAAGGTATGGTCTGTAAGCGGAGCAGAGCCTGTTTTCGTTCCGCTTGAAATTGATGAAAAGGAGGATAAGGCATAATGATTAATTATATTCCACGCCGTTTTACGATTGTGCGAGACAGAGAGCTTTGCATAGATTGCGGCTGCTGTGTTCGCCAATGTTCAAACGAATGTCATTATTATTCCGAGGACGGAAAAACTGTTCTTGCAAATTCAAACGACTGCGTTGCCTGCCACCGCTGCGTAGATTTATGCCCGACAGGCGCACTGCGCATTGAGAAATATGTTTGCGATTACAGAGATAATGCAAACTGGACACCGCAGTATCAACAGGAAATCTGCCGTCAGGCAAACACGGGATCAACCCTGCTTTCCGCAATGGGAAATCCGAAGCCATTCCCGATTTACTGGGACAAAATCCTTCTTAACGCTTCACAGGTTACAAATCCATCTATAGACCCGCTTCGTGAGCCTATGGAAATC
>JAIDLO010000153.1 GCA_029050995.1 Eubacterium sp.
ATCCGCCTAAGGAATTAAACGGAACAGCTGTAATCTATGCAGCCGATTACAAAACAAGCATTGCAAAGGATCTTGAAAACGGCACGGAATCCGTTATTGATTTACCGAAATCAAATGTGCTTGCATACAAAATGGCAGGCGGAAACGGCGTTATCATCCGCCCAAGCGGAACAGAGCCGAAAATCAAAGCTTATATAACTGCAATCGGCGAAAGCAAGGAAGCATCACAGGCACTTGCACAGCAGCTTATTGCCGAGGCTGATAAGTTTATGGAGGTATAAACAAAATGCACAGAGGATGGATAAAAGTTACCGCAATTATTCTTGCCGTTTTAATGGCAGGAAGCGGACTGATCGGCGGTATATACGCACTTTTTTCAGGCATATAAAACAGCAAAAAACACCACAGTGAAACTGTGGTGTTTCTTATTCTCTCTTTTAGCAAAGAAGAAAGGCAGTGCATAACGCACTGCCTTTCCCTCTCTGTCTATAACAAACTATAGGAGGACAAGATACTTAAGGAGCGGTTGCGGCTCCGTCCTCAAGGTAAACATCATTATATTCTATTTTGCACAATTTGTCAACCCCTTAGTTAAAAACTTTTGTTAATTATTACAAATGCCAAATAGTGTCTTAAAAGGTAACAAAATTTTTTCACAAAGGGATAAATTTTTCTCTATAAAAATCAAAAATCGGACAAAACTGCCAAATTTATTTTTTCGTCTTGACATAAAACATATGTTCGACTACTATAGTTATTGCAGGCGAAAAACCGCCCTTTCCGCCTGCATCAAATACGCCGCACCATTTCAGATTCAAGATGTATGCGAGAAAGGACAAAGATATGACAATAGAGATCTTAGCAAAAGAATATGATCATCAATATGATGTTTTAAATGCGAAAATTGAAGGTTTGCGTCCGCTTTTATATGTTTACACAGGCGAAGATTTATACTTATTAAGAAGGCGATTAAAGGTTTATTACGATATGGCATCTGAATGCAAAAGAATTTCAGCAATGCTGACACATTATTATGACGAGGACGGGGAGGAATATCATGGACTTCATTGAAAATTTTTATTATGCCGAGGATGATTACTGCAGCGATATTGACGAGCAGAAAATTAACCGAAATGCAATTTCAACCGTTTTGCCTTTGATTATGAAAAACGATTTAACAGAACGGCAGAGAAGCTGCCTTACCCTGAAATATGTAAAAAATCTGAATCAATCCGAAATAGCGGGAAAACTTAATCTTTCCCAGCCGACTGTTTGCAGGCATATTTCAACAGCCAAGGACATTGTAAATAACCGCCTTGCATACTGCCTTGCAGCACTGAGAAAAGCCAACAAAATGTGGATTGACTATGAAAATTCAACACACTGATAACACAAAAAAGCTGTCTTTTTTCAAAGACAGCTTTTTCTGAAGCAAGCGAAATGATATCATTCCGCTTGCTTGATATCTAAACAATTCGATACAAAGGAGGCTATTCAAAGGAAGTGAAATCAATCCACCGC
>JAIDLO010000154.1 GCA_029050995.1 Eubacterium sp.
AATTGCGGACAAGAAATCAATATTAAAATGAATAATCGTATATCAAGAAATAAAAATATAGTTGAAACTGACCGAAAGCCATATTGTATGGATATAGTCGGAAGATATACTGTAACTATAGCAAACCGTGAATTTGATACAGTTTGCCTAATGGATATTGAATCGTACGATACGGGTGTTGTTACAGAGCAGTATATTGATAAAAATGGAAAAACTGTTTTATGGCGCCGTTTTAATGCTGATGATTGGGCATATGACCGCTTTAAAATGAAATGGAGTGAAAAGCTTCCGGATAACGAACAGCTTATCGTGGATGGAAAAATTCATGTTCATTGGTACGATTGTATAAGTGATTATATTTTGTAAAAAAGAAAACCCCCGATGCAGAAATGCATCGGGGGTTCGTTATGTTTTATTAATACTTGCTTCTTGCAGTATATGTTGTATGAAGAATATGGTGAGCCTTTTCGCTGTTTGGTTCGCCGAAATATTCATCATAAAGCATCTTGATAACAGGAGATTCGTGTGATTTACGAAGATCCATTGAAGCATCAAGATCATAAAGTGCTTTTGCACGAAGAGATTTGATATCAACAGTATTTCTTGTTGCATCCTTCTGAACAGGCTGACCGCCGCCGTTGATACAACCGCCCGGGCAAGCCATAATCTCAATAAACTGATAAGGCGCTTCGCCGTTCTTAACCATATCGCAAAGCTTTGTAGCGTTTGCAAGACCGCTTGTAACAGCAACCTTGATTTCAACGCCTGCAACATTGTATGTAGCTTCTCTGATACCCTCAATTCCTCTTACTTCTTCAAAGTCTGTAGCAGAGAAATCGCCGTCAAGCATATTAGCAGCTGTACGAAGAGCTGCCTCCATAACACCGCCTGTTGCACCGAAGATAGCGCCTGCGCCTGAAGCAACCTCAAACGGAGCGTCAAACTCTTCATCAGGAAGGTTTTCAAAGTTGATACCTGCACCCTGAATCATCTGGCCAAGCTCTCTTGTTGTAAGAGCAACATCAACAGTGCCAGCCATTTCCTCTCTGATAACTTCAAATTTCTTTGCAGTACAAGGAATAACGGAAACAACATATAAATCTTCAGGATTAATGCCGTTCTTCTCGCAGTAGTATGTTTTGAGAAGAGCACCGAACATCTGCTGAGGAGATTTACAGGATGAAAGGTTCGGTAAAAGCTCAGGATAATAATGCTCTGCAAACTTAACCCAACCAGGGCAGCATGATGTAAACATAGGAAGCGGCTTGCCTGTTTTAATTCTGTCAACAAGCTCTGCAGCTTCTTCAAGAATTGTAAGGTCTGCTGTAACATCCATATCGAATGCAGCATCTGCACCAAGTCTTCTGATTGCACCAGGAAGCTTCTTTTCAACATTTGTGCCGATTGGCATATCGAATTCTTCGCCGAGTGTTGCACGGATTGCAGGAGCAGTAAAGAATACAACCTTTTTATTCGGATCGCCGATTGCAGCCCATACATCAGAAACATTGTTCTTTTCATAAAGAGCACCAACAGGGCAGGAAACAACGCACTGACCGCAGCCAACGCAAGCACACTGATCAAGCGGCTTATCGAATGCACAGCCGATTGTCTTATTATGACCTCTCTGGCGAGGACCGATTACACTGATGTTCTGATGCTCACAAGCAGCAACGCAGCGCATACAGTGGATACATTTATTATTATCTCTGATGATGTAAGGAGATGTTGTATCAACAGGCTGTAAAGCGTCAGTTGATGGGAAGCGGTCTTCATCAACACCATAATCCTTACAGAGCTTCTGAAGCTCACATCTGTTTGAACGAACGCAAGAAAGGCATTTCTTGTGATGTTCTGAAAGCAAAAGCTCAAGTGTTGTTTTTCTTGACTGACGAACCTGCGGTGTATTTGTCCAAACCTCAAGTCCTTCAGCAACAGGGTAAACGCAGGAAGCAACAAGACCTCTTGCACCCTTAACCTCAACAACGCAAACACGGCATGAGCCGATGCAGTTTATATTTTTAAGATAGCAGAGAGATGGAATATCAATGTGAGCCTGCCTTGCAGCCTCGATAATAGTGGTGCCTTCTTCTGCCTGAACGGGAATACCGTTAATTTTAAGATTTACCATTATTATGTTCCCTCCTTATCTTTTTTCAATTGCATTAAAGTGGCAGTTGCTGATGCAAAGTCCGCACTTAATGCACTTCGTAGGATCTATAACATGAGGCTCTTTAACCTTACCTTCAATAGCACTAACAGGGCAGTTTCTTGCACAAAGTGTGCATCCACGACATTTATCAGCATCAATTGTGAAGGATAAAAGAGCTTTACAAACGCCTGCAGGGCATTTCTTATCTTTAATATGAGCAAGATATTCCTCGCCGAAAGCATTCATTGTTGAAAGAATCGGGTTAGCAGCTGTCTGTCCTAATGCACAGAGAGAAGAGCATTTCATATGGTTTGCAAGTTCCTGAATCTTATCAAGATCTTCCATTTCGCCCTTGCCCTCAGTAATCTTTGTAAGGTAATCAAGAAGCTTCTTTGTTCCGATACGGCAAGGTGTACATTTACCGCAGCTTTCATCAACTGTAAATTCAAGATAGAATTTTGAAATATCAACCATACAAGTATCTTCATCAAGGATGATCATACCGCCTGAACCCATCATAGAACCAATCTGGATAAGGTTGTCGTAGTCGATAGGTACATCAAGATATTCAGCGCTGATACATCCGCCTGAAGGGCCGCCTGTCTGTGCAGCCTTGAATTTCTTTCCGTTTGGAATTCCGCCGCCGATTTCTTCAACGATTTCACGGATTGTTGTTCCCATAGGAACCTCAACAAGACCAACATTGTTGATCTTACCGCCGAGAGCAAATACCTTTGTTCCCTTTGAGCCTTCTGTTCCGATAGATGAATACCATTCAGAACCTTTAAGAATGATAGGCGCAATGTTTGCATAGGTTTCAACATTATTAAGAATTGTCGGCTTTCCGAAAAGTCCCTTAATTGCAGGGAATGGAGGACGAGGACGAGGCTCGCCTCTGTGGCCTTCAATAGATGTCATAAGTGCAGTTTCCTCGCCGCATACAAATGCACCTGCACCAAGACGAATGTCAATATCAAAGCTGAAATCAGTTCCGAAGATGTTTTTGCCGAGCAAGCCGTATTCTCTTGCCTGGTCAATCGCAATCTGAAGTCTTTGAACAGCAATAGGATATTCAGCACGAACATAAACATAGCCCTGGCTTGATCCGATTGTGTAGCCTGCGATAGCCATTGCTTCGATAACTGCGTGTGGGTCGCCCTCTAAAACAGAACGGTCCATAAATGCACCCGGGTCACCTTCGTCAGCATTACAGCAAACATATTTTGTGTCGTTTTCCTGAGCCATTGCAAAAGCCCATTTACGACCTGTCGGGAAGCCGGCACCGCCTCTTCCTCTTAATCCGGCAGCAAGAAGCTCATCAATAACATCCTGCGGCTTCATTGTTGTAAGTACCTTTGCAAGAGCAAAGTAAGCATCGGAAGCGATAGCTTCTTTTATGTTTTCAGGATCAATAACACCGCAGTTGCGAAGTGTTATTCTCATCTGCTTTTTGTAGAATGCAGTTTCTGAAAGCGGAATGGTTGAACCGTCCTCATGAACTGTTTCTGAATAAAGATATTTTTTAACAGGCTCTCCGCCTTCTACAAGGTGGCCTGCAACAATTTCAGGCACCTCTGCTGCTGTTACCTGGCTGTAGAATGAACCTTCCGGGTAAACAATCATAATAGGACCTAATGCGCAAAGACCAAAGCATCCTGTTTTGATAACAAGAATATCATCAAGGCCTTTTTCCTTAAGTTCTTTTTCAAGTGCTTCAATAACAAGCATTGAGTTTGATGAAGTACAGCCTGTTCCGCCGCAAACAAGAACCTGCTTTCTGTATGCTGTATTCTTAGCAAGCTTTGCGCCTTCTTCAGCAATAAGGCGGCGAACCTTAACAACATCAAGATTTTCGTCTTTTATCTTTTTGAGTTCTTCAATTGTCATTATTCGGCACCTTCTTCCTTATTTCTGTATTCATCAAGTATTGTTTTAACCTGATTCGGAGTTACCTTTCCGTATACCTTATCATTGATCATAATTACAGGAGCAAGTCCGCAAGCGCCAACGCAGCGGCAAGTGTCAATGCTGAATTTTCTGTCAGCAGTACATTCGCCTGCCTTAATGCCAAGCTCATCTTCAATTTCTTCAAGCACCTTGTCTGCGCCCTTAACATAGCAAGCAGTTCCAAGGCAAACAGAAATCTGATTCTGACCCTTTGGAGTAAGACTGAACTGGCTGTAGAAAGTTGCAACGCCGTAAACTTCTGAAAGAGAAATTTCAAGTGCGTCTGCGATCATCTGTTGAACCTCGATCGGAAGATAACCATAAATACCTTGTGCGTCCTGAAGTACAGGCATAAGTCTGCCAGGCACATTTTCGTATTTCTTGAAAACTGCCATAAGCTCTTTTTCCTGTTCAGGAGTACCTTCAAATGCAAGAGTTTCCATTTTTGTCCTCATTTCTATCAATATTATACGATCTTTCGTACGCCTCATATTATATATTAATAACTTATATAAATCTACAAAAAAAATCAAAAATTAGCCTAAACTAACTTGACAAAATTTTGTCAAAAATTTGTTGAATTTTAACGAAATGTGCTAAATTTTCCTTTTTCTGCTTTCAATATCCAATATGATTACGCCACAACCCATAATCATCAGCACCGATAAAGCGGTGTTTACGCTGATGATTTCTGCCGTTATATTTGAAAAATTTGAAAAAACGGCAAGCTCTGTCGGAAAGATTTTCAAGAGTAAATAGCACATTCCATACGATAAAACAGCATGAGCAACGCGCCATATGAAAAAGTCAAAATATTGCATACCGATTTTTTTAATAATGGATAAAAGCTGAAAATGAATGCAAAAGCCTGCAAAAGCAAGCAGACCTGCAAGCTCGGGGAGTGTAAATATTTTGAAATATTCAACGATACCGTTTGTGATTTCAAAAATAGGTACAAACGGCTGTGGTATTGTTAAAATATTGCTGATTGCCGAAAACAAAACGATGTATGCCGTAATGTTCAAAACAGCTTTGACTGCACTTTCTGTGCTTTCATTTAAAGCTTCGCCAAAGGAAGTCGTACAGAAGCTTGGCGTTGGATATCTGATTTTTTTGTAGCGAAAGGATGAAAAGAATGCGATCAGTAATGCAGAAGCAGTTGTTGATGCGAAAAGGATTATTCCTGCTTTCTGATTGTTCAAAACGGCTGTTCCTGTTGCTGTGATGATAAATGCCGCGCCGCCGTTTACATTGAATCTTAAAAGCCGCTTTGCTGTTTCGCAGTCTATATCCTCATTCCGATAAAGGCTTTCCGTTAATAATGCCCCTGTCGGATAGCCGCCGATCAGTCCGAAAACGACTGCACTTGCCGCACTTCTTGGCAGACGAAGCACCTTTTCGGTAAACGGAGCAAAAAGATTTTCGATTAAAACTTTTGTTTCTGCTTTAGAAAGCAGATTAAAAATAATCAAAAGCGGTAAAAGAGCGGGAATAACCACCTCGCCTGCCATTTCCAATCCGTTCAGTGCGCCGTTTTTTGCACTCGAAGAAAAGGCAATCAGCAGGATTGCTGTAGAGAGAAGGAGTATAAGCTCGATAAAATCTTTTTTAATCTTCATATTATCACCTATATAAATCATATAAATTAATGGTGATTTATATGAAAAAAATATCTTTGCGGGAATTTACGGATTTCCCGATAGAATATTATACAGGCGAGCCGCATCTTGAAATTATAGGGAACTTTGAATGTGTTGTAGATGGTCTGAAATCCATAATGCAGTATTCGTCAGACAAAATTAAGCTCAATATCGGCAAACGGGCTGTAACCTTTCTTGGCTATGATTTGCATATCAATTCGCTGACGACGGAGGGCGCCGTTGTGCAGGGAACAATATTAAGTGTGGAGTTTTCAGATGCTGATTAGTTTTTTCAGATGGCTTTTAGGATATGTAAAATTCAGCTACACAGGCGGCTTCCGTGAGGATTTTATCAATGACTGCTACCGCAAGGGGATATATCTGAAGAATATACGCTCTAAGAAAAATGAGCTAACGGCAGAAACGAAAATAAAACAATATAAAACACTGCATCAGATTGCTTTTTCACACGGCGGCAAGGTTAAAATATTCAAACGAAAGGGCTTTCCTTTTCTGCTTTCTCCATTGAACAACCGATGGGGCTTTTTTGTTGGCATTGTTTATCTTATTTTCTTTATTTCGTTTATGGGCGGTTTTGTCTGGAACATAACTGTTTCAGGGAATAACAGGGTAACAGAGGTTAAGATTGTAGATTATCTTGCAAAAAACGGTTTCAAAATAGGAACACGCTGGGACAATACGGATAAAGAACAGCTTGAGGTTTCCATTATGGCGGAGTTTGAAGATGTTGCCTGGATATCTATTAATAAAATCGGCTCAACTGCCTCCATTGAAATCAACGAAACTGTTCATAAGCCCGATATGGTAAATCAAAAGAAAATTACAAATGTGAAAGCGGCAAAGGACGGCGTCATTGTAAAGGTTGAAGCGTTTGGAGGCTGGGCAGAGGTTCAGAAAGGGGATGCGGTAGCAAAGGGCGATTTGCTGATTTCCGGTGTTCGGGAAAGTGAAGTGGATAAGAAAAATCA
>JAIDLO010000155.1 GCA_029050995.1 Eubacterium sp.
TATGATTGTTGTTATTGTGATTATTGTTATTATTATTTTGAGGTGGATTATTTGGTGTATTCGGAGGCGTATTTGGTGTCTGAGGAGTAACAGGATTGTTTGTATCTGAAGAGCTTTCCTCCGTATTTGCCTCTGTTGTGCCTTCCGTAGTAGGCTGCGTTGTTGAGCTTGGTCTTGTTGTAGTGCTTGTCTGCGTTGTTTTTGCTGTGTTATCAACAGGCTGGGTAGGCGGCTTCTTATTTGCAATGTGAATCGCAACGCCTGCAATAATTGCTACAACAATTACGGCAATGATAATAAGCGGCTTTTTGCTGCCGGCTGATTTGTTCTCGGTTTCCGTTTCTGTTGTTTCTTCAGTCTTTACAGCTTTTTCAGTTTTTCCGGCTGTTTCAGCTTTTTCGGCTTCTTCCTCTTCCGCATCCTCAGCGTTTATAGCCTTTTCCGCAACAATTGCAGCCGTATCTTCAATGATTTTATTAAAGACTTTATCTGCTACTTTAGAGGTTCGGTTATAGTCGTATTCAGCGTCCAATATGAAAGTGAATAACTGCAGTGCATTTGAAAAATGAGCAAGCTTTGCATTATTTCTTTTTAATGTCCCGTAAACCGCATTAAGCTCTTTTACGCCTGTGTTCAGCAAGGATATAACATCATTTTCAGAACAACGCATAGCTCTTGCAATTTCTTTAACGGAAAAGCCCTCTGCATAATGATAAATAAAGCACATTCTTGGTAAAATGCTGATGGAATTGATAATCTTATTTGAAAATTCCATTATCTCATTTTCGCTGAAATTAAGTCCGTCTGAAACGAAAGGTGTGCCTTCATTTCGGATGTCTATATACCATGTTTCATTTTCATATGCTTCGTGTTCGGAAAAGTTTATATTGCTTTGCTTTGGCAATTCTATTGCACTTATGCTTGCAATGATAATTCCAAGCCAGCTTGAAAAGATTTCCGGATTGTGCAAAAGCTCTATGCTGGTTAAAGCTTTAACATATGCATTGTGAAGAACTGTATCTAATAAAGAGCTGTCTAAATATTTAGAGGTAAGAAATTTTTTTCGGCTGTAAGTGGATTTAATGATCGTGCCCCAGCCAATACTTCTTCCTTGCTTAGCAAGATTTATTGCTTCGGTTAAATTCATTTTCTTCTCCTTGTTATCAAACATATATAATGCTATTTTACTTAAAAATGAT
>JAIDLO010000156.1 GCA_029050995.1 Eubacterium sp.
ATCAAGACTATCAACCGTTTTTACACTAATAATATAATCAAGATATTCCGTTGCAAAATCCTCTTCACTTGCAGGAAGAATACCCTCAGCCGCAAGCACAGCGCGTTCATCGCCGCGAATCTCAACATTTTTTTCATCAAGAAGCGCTTTGATTTTCGGCATAGCTTTATTTAGTATTGCCGAATGAATAACCAAACTTTCACAGGAATTGCAAACGCTGATACGCTGTGTTTTTGCGTTAAAAATAATCTTTGCAGCCATTTCAACATCTGCATTTTCATCCACATAAATATGGCAGTTTCCGGAGCCTGTTTCAATTACGGGAACTGTTGAATTCTCAACAACGGATTTAATCAGATTTTTACCGCCTCTCGGAATCAGACAATCGAGATAGCCATTCATTTTCATCATTTCATTTGCTGAATTTCTTGATGTATCCGTAACAAGCTGGATACAGTTTTCATCAAATCCGCAATTTTTTATTGCCGTTCTCATTACAGAGGAAATTGCAATATTTGAATGGATTGCTTCCTTGCCTCCGCGAAGAATAACGGCATTGGAGCTTTTCAGACAAAGCACTGCCGCATCTGCCGTAACATTCGGGCGTGCTTCATAGATAATACCGATTACACCAATCGGAACGGAAACCTTTTTAATAACAAGCCCGTTCGGTCTGCTGATTTCATCCAGCGTTATACCGCAGGGATCGGGTAGGTTGATAACATTGATAACACTGTCCGCAATATCATTGATTCTTTTTTCATCAAGCATTAATCGATCAATCAAGCCTTTATTCAGCCCTGCTTTTTCGCCGTTTTCAATATCCATTTTATTTGCATCAATGATTGCTTGGCTGTTTTCTCTTAAAGCATCTGCAATTGCTTTTAATGCTTCATTTTTCTGTTCTTCCGTAACAGAAGCTAAAAAATCCTTTGCCTCAAGCGCTTTTTTTCCTAAAGATATCATGACTGCACCGCCTTAAAATATGTTCCTATAGATTCGCCGTTAAGCACTTTATATATATCCGTTGGCTTTGAGCCATTCATTATGACAACAGGAATTCCCGCTGATGTTGCAATTTCAGCAGCCTTGACCTTTGTTATGAAACCGCCTGTACCTTTTGCACTTGCGCCGCCTGCAATAGAACGAATATTATCATTTATTTCGTCTACACTTTCTATCAGCTTTGCATCAGGGTTTTCGGCAGGATTACTGTCATAAAGTCCATCCGTATCTGTTAAAAGTATAAGCAAATCTGAATTTGTTATTTCAGCTACTCTTGCCGAAAGGCAATCGTTATCGCCGTTTAAAAGCTCTTCAACCGAGATTGAATCGTTTTCATTTACAACAGGCAAACAATCATATTCAAGCAGCTGATTAAAGGTATCAACAAGATGCTTTTTGCTTTCTTCATTATAAAGCTCATCCGAAGTAAAAAGAAGCTGGCTTACAACAACGCCGTATTCAGAAAACAGCTTATCATAAAGAAACATCAATTCGCATTGACCGACAGCGGCAGCAGCCTGAAGCCCTTTTGTAGTGGAGGGCTTTTTGCCGAGTCTGAGCTTACCTGTTCCGACACCGATTGCACCGGAGGAAACAAGAATAACCTCGTGCCCTGCATTCTTTAAATCAGACAATACAGAGGCAAGCTTTGCAATTCTTGCGATATTCGTTTTACCTGTTTTATGCGTTAATGTTGATGTACCAACCTTAACAACAATTCTCCCTTTTTCTTTTTCACAAAACATCTTATAGTTCTCCATATATATAACATTTGAAAAGATGTCACCCGTCTCAATCAACGACGGGCAACATCTTTTTCTTTCAGCAGGAGTTTCCATCTCCTGCTGAAACGGGCTACGCCCATAACAAATGTTGATTTCGGGCGTTGCCCTCCATTAAATTAAAAACATTATATCAAAAAAAGTAAGAAATTCAAAGGCTTTTTTGTATGTTTTTAGTTTTTTCGGGTAAAAATAGAAACGGAGGTTGAAACATATGTCATTTCGTAATACTATAAGACTTTTTTCTTATGCAGTTGCCATAGTTGCAGTGCTTGCGGCATATGCAATTATCGGGAACAATCAAAGCGCAGCATACAAAACAAAGCTTGAAGCTGTTTATCAGCAAAGCTTAACGGAATTATCCGAATGTCTTGATTCAATTGAAACAAATTTAACCAAAAGCGGATATGCTGCAACACCATCTATGATGGCAACACTTTCCGAAGATCTATATTCAGAATGCAGCCTTGCCAAAAACGAGCTTTCACATTTGCCGATAGAGCAGATGAACCTTGGCGGCACATACAAGTTTTTAAGCCAGGCAGCCGATTATGCAGAATATCTTTCCGAAAAAACAAGAACGGGAACAGAAATCAGCCAGGAAGAATACGAAAACATGCTGAAGCTTTTGGATTATGCAAAAAGCTATTCTAAAAATGTAAAAGAAATGGTAACAAGATGCACAAACGGCGGAGATATTACAGGCAATGAGGTAAAGAGTAAGAATTCAGGCGCAAATGTTGCTTCCCTTTCCCTTGATTTCTCACAGGCAGAAGAAACCTTTTCCGATTATCCAACGCTGATTTATGACGGTCCATTTGCAGATGCCGTATTAAACAGAGAGCCTGCCGTTACGAAGGATGCACCTGCAAAAACAAGGGATGAATGTCTTAAAATTGCAGCAAAGGCACTTTATGTTCAAGCAAAAAAATTAACTTATTCGGGCGACAGCAACGGCGCTATCCCCTGCTATAGCTACACAATGGACGGCTACACGGTTGCCGTTTCAAAGGGCGGCGGATATGTTGCTTATATTTTAGGATCAGGCAAAAAAACAACACAGACAATAACACCTGAAAATGCCATAAATGTAGCAAAAGCATATCTGAAAAGAATCGGTTACAAGGATATGGAGCAAACCTATTATGCAGTTGAAAACAATGTTTGCGTTATAAACTTTGCTTATACAAAAAACAATGTAGTTTACTATTCCGATTTAATTAAGGTCGGCATATCTCTTGCTGACGGAAAAATCTATTCTCTTGAAGCAGACGGCTATCTTACAAATCATAAAGACAGAAACGATTTTTCAATGAAACTTTCCGAAAAGAATTTGCAAAAAAAGATTTCAAGCCATGTTGAAATCATATCATCAAGAAAATGCGTTATTCCGAAAAAGAACGGAAAAGAAGCCGCATGCATGGAATACCATTGCAGAAACAAGGAAAGCGGCGACGAGGTATTAATTTATATCAACACACAAACAGGCGAAGAGGAAAACATCCTTATGCTTCTCTATTCCGATAACGGCACATTAACAAAGTAAACAATTTTAAAATTTTTGAATAATAGAAAATGAACAGTCAATACTATAACAGAAAGGAAGGAATCATTATGAAAACAAAAATCATAGTATTTGCACTTGCTTTTGCAGTTCTTGCTGCCATTTTTGTAGGCTGCACGAAAAACAACAACAATAGGGAAACGACAACAAACAACACAACTTCAACCACAGATGCTACGAATAATCTTACCGATACAACGGGCAATATGATTGATGACGATGTTTCCGATGTCAGCAATGATGCAGACAGAGTTGGCGACAATGTCAGCAAAGCAGTTTCCGATGTTGGAGATGCAGCAGACAAAGCTGCTGACGGTGCAGGCAACGCTGCAGACAAGGTTGGCGACGCAGCAAAAGACGCCTTGGGTTAAACACCTGAATAAAAGGCACAACAAAAAAGCGAACGGAAAAAATTATCCGTTCGTTTTTTTATTATAAATAAAAAAATAAGCTGTAAAGCAATAATACTTTACAGCTTTTTCAACAAGAATTATAGACTATTCTTCGTCCTCATCCTCTTCTTCACAATCGCAGGAAACCTCAAATTCAAGGTATTCACCGCAGGAAGGACATTCAATGCCGCCCTCTTCAATTGTGCATTCATCAACAACGATAGCTTCGCCGCAAGCAGGGCATTCAAGCTCATATTCGCAGCAACAATCATCATCGTCGCAATCACAGTCACAATCACAATCGCAATCGTCATCATCAAGATATTCTTCAACATCTGCAAGAGCCTCATCAATTTCATCAACCTGCTCTTCAACTGCATCAATTTCTTCATAGATATCATCAATATCATCAACGATATTTTCGATTACTGCAATAATTGCCTTGTAGATTTTTGCTTCGGATTCATTTTTAACATCAAGGCCGTCAATAAGACCTTTAAGATATCCAAGACTTTCAACTGTATTCATAAATTTTACTCCTTTAAATTATGCTCTTTCCATGTATTCACATGTTCTTGTATCTACACGGATTGAATCGCCTTCATTAATGAAAAGAGGAACACGGATTTCTGCGCCTGTTTCAAGTGTTGCAGGCTTTAATGTGTTTGTTGCAGTGTTGCCCTTAAAGCCAGGATCTGTTTTTGTAACCTCAAGTGTAACGAATGTTGGCGGCTCAACACCGAATACCTTACCCTTATAAGAAAGGATACGGCAAACATCGTTTTCCTTAACAAATCTGAAATTATCACTTAAATCAGCTTCAGCAACAGGAATCATATCAAATGTTTCCTGATCCATGAAATAATAAAGGCCGTCATCACTGTATGAATAAACCATTTCTTTTCTTTCAATGAAAGCTGTTGGGAACTTAGCTGATGGATTATAGCTCTTTTCTGTAACTGCACCTGTAATAACATTCTTTGTTTTTGTTCTTACGAAAGCAGCACCCTTACCAGGTTTTACATGCTGAAACTCGATAACCTGAAGAACATTGCCGTCCTCTTCAAAAGTAACGCCGTTTCTGAAATCACCTGCTGATACCATAATAATATACCTCCGTTAATTGTTTTTATTTTTTACTCATATATTTTATAA
>JAIDLO010000157.1 GCA_029050995.1 Eubacterium sp.
TTGATACAACCAAATTTTGATAAACGAAATTCTTCTAAAAAATTAATGAAAAAATATGATATTCAATAAATAAATAAGCTGAAAAGCAGCTTAGTAGTATGATAAAAAACAAACTGATTGCTTTGGAATATTTAGGTGTAATCAGCTTAATTACCCTGCCTCCGTCAAGCGGAAGAGCAGGAAAAATATTTATGAGTAAAAGAATTAAATTTATTTCATCCTTCAAAATCAAGTATAGAACTAAATTGACAAGCGGACCACATAATAAAACAATAAATTCCTTTGCTTTAGAAAGATTGTTTTTGTATTTAAGACCGATTCCGTAAAAGGATACTTTGATTAAATCAGGCTTAACTTTGAATAAAAGCAATGCCGTAATATGCCCTATTTCGTGTGCCAAAGAAAATAGGATAATATCAACTGTATTCTTATAGCCGTAAAAAACAGCAAAGGACAGCAAAATCAAAAAAGAAAAATCAAGCTTAAATACAAATTTATTAAATTTAATCTCCAAATAATCACCATAAAATAGTACGGCAGATTATTAGTTTTTATTCTTATCTATGTAAGATTGAAGGATCATAACAGCGGAAACGGCATCAACAGTATCTTTTCTTTTCTTGCCTCTTACATTATTGGCAGACAAGATATTATGCGCCATAACAGTGGTTAATCTTTCATCAATAAAATCTACAGGCAAATTCGCTTTTTTTTCAAGATTTTTTCCGAATTCCCTGCAGGCTTCAGCACGAAAGCCAAGGCTTCCATCCATATTTTTCGGAATACCTACAACTATTTTTTCAGCATTTTCCTTTTCAGCTATTTCACATAGTTTATCAATAAGATTCGGCTGATAAGCCTCTTTTATAACTGTGTACGGAGAAGCAAGCGTTTCGCTTATATCTGAAAATGCAACACCCGTACGGGCATCCCCATAATCTACAGACATTATTTTCATAATCTCACCTTAATGTTTAACGGCATCACAAAATATGATGCCGTTAAAGCTTAAAAATTATTCATTATTATTCGCCGGTTTTGCGGGATTCGCATTGTTTGGTAAATGCACATTAGAGCTTGTTTTCGGATTCGTTACACCGGTATTGGTATTTGGCTTCCTGTTTGTACCGGAAACAGATTCAGTAGATTTTTCTGTTGTTGTACCGGTTGATTTTGAATAAGTCGGAAGATTGTTTTTATCATACCAGCCGTAATTGCCGCTTGCATAATTTGCAAGTAAACCATTGCTTGGATCAAATGCCTTTCTTACTATACCGTCATACTCAGGGAATTCTTTTTTATTAACACCCTTTCTATCGTAAACCTCGGTCATAACATTCTTCCACAATGTACCTGCCGGGCTTGGAGACTGCATTACCTGACGCTGCTGATCATATCCAAACCAAACAGCAGCAATATATTCCGGAGTACCGCCTACAAAATAACGGTCCTTACTTCCTGTTGTAGTACCTGTTTTACCAATACACTGAACACTCGGAACTTTAAATGTTGTACCTGTACCGTTTGTCATAACAGTCTGAAGAAGTTTGTTCATAATCCATGCAGTACTCTTTGATAAAACCTGTTCTTTTGTTGTTTCGGGAGAATTTTCAAGAATTGTATTGCCTTGGAAATCAGTAACCTTATAATAGCAATACGGATAATAATATTGACCGCCGTTGCCGAATGTCTGGTAGGCTGCTGTCATATCAAGTACAGAAACACCGTTTGTTAACGCACCCGTTGCAAGAGGAGCAGCGGCACAGTCCTGATCAACCATTGAAGACATATGGAATTTTTCTGTTAAAAATGTATAGGAATATTCAAAACCAATCTGTAAAAGCGATCTTGCAGATATAGTATTTAATGAGTTTGCAATACCTCTCTGCACAGTAACATTATCGCTTGAATATCTGTGTCCTTCATTTGTTGGCCAAGGTTCTCCGTCTACTTCAATTGTATCAGTCGGTGCATCCTTTACAAGCGTTGACCAATAGTAATTGAAATCGGGGTCTTTAAGGCTTTTTTCAAATGCAGGTGCATAAACAGCCAAAGGTTTGAAAGAAGAACCGGGCTGGCGCTTAGCATCAACGGCACGGTTAAAGCCCAAGGCGTTATTCTTCTTACCTAATCCGCCGACTATACCGAGCACTCTGCCCTTATAATCCATAAGAACCATTGCGCTCTGAGCGCCGTCTTCCCAAATACCTTTTCGGTTTTCATAAACATTTTCCATTGCTTTTTGAACATCAAGATCAACAGCAGAGTAGATTTTAAGACCGCCGCCGTAAATTAGAGCCTGTGCTTTTCGCTTGCTGTATCCTTGATTTATAAGATCATTTTCAACCGTTTCAATAACATAATCAATATACCAGGAATCAACAGCATTTGTTTTAGATTTATTCTTCGATGAAACCTTGCTTCCCTTATATTTCTTACTGTTTGTAAAAATCAATTCATAGTTAATTGCTTCATCATACTGCTCTTTTGTTATTACACCTTCGCCCTCATTATACATAGCGTCTAATACTTGCTTCTGGCGCTTTTTGTTTTCAGCTGTATTAATTAAAGGATTATACAGTGTAGGCGCTTTCGTAATGCCTGCAATACAAGCACATTCAGCGATGTTTAAATCAGCAACATCTTTACCAAAATACTTCTCTGCTGCGGTTTTAACACCGTAGCAGCCTTGTGAAAGATAAATTGTATTCAGATAAGCTTCCAATATATCTTTTTTCTCATAATATCTTTCAAGATTTAATGCAGAAAGAATCTCATTAAATTTACGGGCAATCGTAACCTGGTTTTCATCCGTTAAATTCTTAATAAGCTGCTGCGTAAGTGTTGAGCCGCCCTGACCGAGATTCTGCGGTTTAACAATAACACCCGTTGTTCTGATCCAGTCAACACCATGATGACTTTCAAAACGCTTATCTTCAATTGCAATGAAAGCTTTTGGAAGATATTCGCTCATATCATCAATGCCTACCCAGATTCTGTTTTCATCGCCGTGAAGTCTTGTTAATTCAACTTCCTTGTTATTTTTATCATAGGCATAGATAAAGGAGGTTTGTCTTTGCGCATATTTCTGTTCGTTCAAATCAAAAATCGGATCGCCGTGAATAACGCTGTAGGCATAAATACCCATAACGGAAATGCAGACAACAGCAACAACACCGGCTATCATAATCAGCCCCAATAAAACTCTTAAAACCTTCATTTTAGGAGAGCTGTAGTCCCTTTGCTTTTTCTTTCTTTTTGATTTTTTCTTTTCTATGACACGACCTCTGCGAACCGGTTTAGAGTCCCTTGAATTCGTAGTATCCAGATTATATGCTGACGGAACCTTGTTTTCTTCAGCACTTAGATTATCTTTATCTTCGCTATAGACTTTTGGTGAATTATTCATAAAAGATTCAAGTAATTCATCATAATCTCTTGATGGCATTTTCTTACCTCCTGAATGAAGTTAATTAGACAATTGTATTATACTATAG
>JAIDLO010000158.1 GCA_029050995.1 Eubacterium sp.
GTTTTATAACAGGGCAACTTAAAGTTTTAATCCATTTTTCAACAGCATTTTCATTTCTTGACTTAACAAATTCAAAAAACGCTTCTTCCTGTTCGTATAAATCCCCATTCGGCAGTATTCTGTTTCCGAATTTCTGAAGAGAGCGATTCTTAACTCTTTCCAATCTTATATCTTTTGGAACATTGAGCAATACAGCATACTTAACAAAAGAATAAAAATCTTTTCCATAATTGCCTTTTACGGAAGCCAAAATAAAATCATTATGCTTTTCTATTTTGCTAGAAAGGATTTTTTCAGCTTCCTTATCCGTGCGCTGAGAAGAAAAACTATAATCATCATTTTTCTCAGAAAAATATAAATCTTCACTATCTATAAAATAATAGCCTAACTTTTCAGCAAGAGCCTTTCCTAAGGTACTCTTTCCTGTTCCATTCAAGCCGCATATTAAAATTCCTGTTCCCATTTGCATTTACCAAATTCCATAAAAATATTTCTTTATGTTATCCGAATCAGGATAATTTATTTTATCAATCAGCTGAATTACAGTATCCACATCATATTCTACATCAATTGTTTGTACTTCAGCATTTCCATTTTCTAATTTTAAAATTCCTGCCCGTGCAAGGTTTTTATCCTGTGCAGGGCAGCCGAGTGAGCCAACATTAATATAGAGTTTATCAGCTTTACAAATATTTCTGCAATGATTATGACCATACAAAATAACATCACTGCTAACATCTGCAAACATATTTTTTAAATCATCCTCAGAAGGATTTGCTTTATAATAAATGTAATGCCCATCACGATCCATACAATAGTGCATAATGGATATGTTGAAGCCCTCATAGGAAACATTTATTTTATAGGGCAGACTTTCAAGAAAATCAATTGATTTCGCTGATAACAAATGATGCTCCCATTGATGATGCTTCATTTCTTCCAAGCCCATATTTTCCTCGTTTGGATATTCAGTCGGCATTCCCTCAAGCAAATACTTTTCGTGATTTCCGCGAACAGCAATTAAATTCGGAATTTGCATAAAATATTGAACGGTTTCTTCAGGGCAAGGACCGATTCCGATGATATCCCCGCAGCAAATAATCTTATCGCATTCCATTTGCTTCAGTTTTTCCACAATAGCTTTAAGCGCTGTTATATTATTATGTATATCTGTAATGACTCCAAGTTTCATTTCATTCACCTATTTATTCATATTATAACAATAACAAAACGGTGCGATATAGTCATCGCACCCTACAAATAATTCAAAGTATTAATAACCATGGTCAACATGCTTCCATTTTTCGCCTTTATTTCTTACCAAAATCCAATTCCAATTATCATAGGTACTATTGGGATTCAGAGAGCCATCCCCGCCGGAAGAATCCACATCAAAGGAAGACAATAAAACAATTGCTTCATCAGCATTATACCTTTCTGCAAGGAACTGATTATCTTCATACTCATCTCCGGCATAATAAATCTCTGTTAATTTGCAGCCGCTCCAATCCTGATGAAACTCTCTCATAATTGTATGAATTGCATCATCAATATCTTCTTGAGAATAAATATTTGATTCTACAGTTTTTATTTTTACATCCTTTATATTTCCCGAACAAGCACTAAAACATACGATCATTAAACAACATAATAGCAAACAAAATATTTTTTTCATATAAATATTCTCCTGATGAGTTTTAATTATATCAACTATTTTATCCTTGTAATCTTATTGCCCTTAACGAGATACGCTTTTTCGGCAACATCTATCATAGGCTTATCAAGCATTGTATCGGTATAAAACTCATCTATCTTACAATTTTTATATTTTTCAAGAAAGGTCTTTCTTTTATTTTCTTTGAAATTCAGATATTCAACCTGCAGGGTTTCACGATTAATAACCGAACAGATACAATTTTGAATACCAAGACGATGACATGCCTCATCAATCAGCATATTGAAATTCGCCGTTATAATTACATCATCCGCCTGTGGCTTATACCAAGGCTTTATTTTTTTCATATGGCTGTTCCAGAATTCCTGCACAAGCTTTTCCTTATCATCAAAGGAATTCATATAAAAGGAGGAATAATTTTTAACTGCATCCTCCAAATCCTGCATTGTTGTTTTACCAAACTTATATTTCAAAAGATTAAAAACAGCAAGGGGAACATATTTTGCAACCTTAGGGTTATATTTTATGCTGAACAAATAGAAATCGAAAACACTTTCGCCGTTATAAATTGTATTATCAAAATCAAAAACACGCATAAAATTCACCTCATCCACCGCAAGCGGTCCCCCTTCTCCTCAAGGAGAAGGCTGGGTTAAAGCCCAAAGTTTATTTTATTACAAGCTCCTTTAACAGAGCTGCCATTTCCCTTGTATGATAAGTTAGAAATGTATAAAAAGACGAATGGCTGCACGAGGAATGGAAATCAAGCCCATTCTTATCGCAAATCAGCTTTGCCCTATATTCATGGAATTCATTTGTAACAACAAGAACACTTTCGGAAAGTCCATTTTCCTCTATAACTGCCTTGGAAAAAGCAATATTTTCGGAAGTGCTTGTAGATTTTTCCTCTTTATACAATCTGCTTTTATCAATGCCTAAATCCGTAAGCACATTTTCCATACACTGTGCTTCGCTTATATCCTCATCATAGCCCTGACCGCCTGAAAGAACAGCAACGGCATCCGGATTTTTTTCAAGATATTCTGCTGCTTTTCTACATCTGTTTTTAAGATATCTGCTTGGATTGCTTCCGTACACCTTACAGCCAAGCACGATAACCGTCTGCGCCCCGTCATCCGTTTTATAATTTGCATATTTCGCCATATTAAAAGACAGCGGTGTAACAATAATCAGAAGAACCGCAAGCATTGCAGCAATGACTGCCCTTTTCAAGCCGACAGGCAAAACATTACAGAATATTCCGAATACAATCAGAAAGGCGGAGAAAACCATTCCAACACCATTTCCGACATTAAGAATACCTGTTGCCAAAGGTGCAAGATACCACAAAAAAAGAAGCGCACCAACAACAATCAAAATAATTTCCAATACAGATTTTCCTTTACTTAACTTTTTCATATAAATACCTCTCTAACACCATTACAGCAAGCACAATTACAGCCATAATAATCGGAGTAAATGCTCCATAGCGTGAAAAATCAATGATTCTTGCAATAAACGAGAGAGGGAACGGCAAAAGAATGAATGAAAGAACAATTCCTTTTTTGCCTGCTATTGCAACAATTTCACTTTTCGTATAGGATACTCCCAGCCTTGTAACCCCAACGGCATAAACAAGTCCGCTTGCGATAAGCGCAACAAGCGATACGGCAACGAACATAATTTCCCAATGGGTGTAAAACAGAATGGGGAATGCCCATATGGAATATATTTCCGTTATCGTTCCGAGCAGTGTTGAAAAAGCACCGAAGAAAACAGAAATAACAAAGCTTATTTTAAAGAAATTCAAAAGATTATCTTTATTCTCAACCTCTGTCACCTTAAAATCTACGATTTCCTCTTTCGGCATTTTTTCGCCTGCAAGAAGCTCATCAACCGTAATGCCAAGTGCACCTGCAACAGACGGCAGAATGGTTATATCCGGAAAGCCGTCGCCGTTTTCCCACTTGGATATTGTTCGATTACTTACATTTAATATTTCTGCAAGTTCTGCCTGCGTGTATTTCTTTTCTTTTCTTAATTCAGCAATAAAGCTGCCTATCTTTTTTGAATTCACACAATCACCTCTCACACAAATACTAACCCGAATTGCCGTTCTTCTACAATGAATTTTCAATGGAATATATCCACGGAAAGTGGAATTTACTGCAAAAACAAGAAATTTTATATTTATTG
>JAIDLO010000159.1 GCA_029050995.1 Eubacterium sp.
CCTTTTCAACGCCGAATTTTTCAAGAGTAGGCACTTCGCAGATTTTGCATAATTCCTTGCAGGCATTTAAGAACGCCTCTGCCGCAGTTTTGTCATCATCTGCTGTGTGGGCAGCGTGGATTGCGCGTCCTAAATCGGCAAATCTGTCATACGCGCCGTCAAGTGCAAAGCTGAAGCATTCGCTTAAAAGCATAGCGTTTGAAAGTCCGTGCGGAACATGAAATAATGCGCCGATCGGGCGGCTCATTCCATGAATAATCGTAACGGATGCGTTGTTGAACGCAACGCCTGCCTCAAGCGCCGCAAGGCTCATTTCTGCTCTTGCCTCAATGTTTTTCGGTTCTTTGTAAACAATAGGAAGGTTTTTGAAAATTCGCTTAACTGCGCTGATTGCAAGGTCATCTGTTAATGGTTGTGCTTTCTTTGAAGTGTATGCTTCGGTAGCGTGGCAGAGTGCGTCAAGCCCTGTTGCTGCTGTAACGGCTGGCGGTGCAGTCAGTGTAAATGCAGGGTCGTCAATTGCAAGTGTCGGCATTAAAACAGGGCCTTTCAGCAGCATTTTAATGTCTTCTTTTGTGTTTGTTATAATGGTAAACTGCGTTGCTTCAGAGCCTGTTCCGCTTGTTGTAGGAACGGCAACCATTGGCGGTGTCGGAATGTTGATGCTTTTTCCGTAGTAATCGTCAATCTCTCCGCCGTTTGTTGCAACCGCGCCGATTGCTTTCATCGCGTCAATAGGGGAGCCTCCGCCGATTGCGATTAAAAAATCACATTCGTCATTTCTGTATTGCTCAATTCCCTTGTCAATAATTGTATCTGTCGGCTCGGAATTTACATTGTCGTAAATGCTGTATGCGATGTCAAGCTCGTCCAGCTTGTCCGTAACAAGCTTAACATTTCCTAAACGAACCATAAATCTGTCTGTAACAATAAGGGCTTTTTTGCCGAAATCCTTAAGCAAGGTTTTTGCATTTTCAAGCGCACCCTCGCCGTAAACGATTTTACCCGGCATAATAAACTGAAATCCCATATTTCATACCTCTTTTACCGCAATATGATTATATATTTTAGGCAGAAAAATAATAAATGTCAAGAGTAAAGCAATAAAAAACACACCTTACAAAAGGTGTGTTTTTCATTGTAATATCATTCAGTTTTTGATACGGGAAGATATATTTCAATGTATCTTTCCTCTTTGTCAATCATAGTCCAATTTGTTATATAGAGCTGGTTTCTGCTTTCATCTAATTTATAGCCGCTGTTTGCTAACCATTCATTATCAATAAGTGTTTGATAGTATACATCTTTTAATTGCTCAGTGGGATATTTGCATTTTTTGGTTGTGATTTTTGCAAATAATCCGCCGTCAAAATGTACTGTTTCACAGCCATTCGGAATGCTGCTGCACTTTGAGCAGATATAGTGGGCATATTTAGAATCGTCTGTTTTCTTGTATACCTCATACCAAATATGGTCATCTGTCATTAAATCATTCTGCTCTTTTCTTGATGATTCCCACGCATCATCGTCATTATCCCAACGCGTGTCAATATCCTTGTTCATATTGCCGAATGCAATTGTTTTAAAGCCTATAAAATCTTGATTATTTAATTCAACAATTTCAAATGCCATTTTGCTTCCTCCGTTTACTTTTATTTCAAGTGTTATTCTGTTGAATATATGAAAATTTGTTTTGCTTTTTTTAATTTCCCCCGGATTGATATTGTGAAATTCCCTGAATGCTCTGGAAAAGCCTTCGCTGCTGTCATATCCATATTTCAAGGCAATATCAAGCACAGAGTTATTGCTGTTAATCAGTTCAAATGCAGCAAGCGTTAATCTGCGGTTTCTGATGTATTCTCCAACAGTATAGCCTGTGATACTAAGAAGTGTTTTCTGAAACTGCGTGATGTTCATTGAGGTAACGAATTGTAAGTTTTCATTACGGATTTCTCCAATTAAATTATTCTCAATGTAATCAATTCCTTTTTGCAAACTGTCAACCTGATTCATTATTCAACCTCCTTTCAACACTATTTTAGTAAACGGCAAATATTTTTTCTTGATAATTTAAATCTGTTTTTATCGGTTAAATCTTTCCTTAGTTAAAACTAAAAATCCATTAATTTCAAATAGAGTATAAAACCAAACTGTAAAAAATATCCCGAAACATAAATGCGTTTCGGGATATAATGTTAAATCATTAAATTAAAGAAGTCCGTCCCAGGTGTCAACTTCTTTAGCCTTCATTTCTTCCTCGTCAAACCAGTGCTGTGTTACAGATTTGCTTTCTGTAAAGAAGCGGTAAGCGTCTTTGCCAAGGCAGTGAAGATCGCCGAAGAAGCTCTTTTTATGTCCGCTGAAAGGAATGAAACCAACAGGAACAGGGATACCAACATTGATACCAACCTGGCCGCCGTCTGTATATCTTGCAAACTGGCGAGCATAGTATCCGCTCTGTGTGTAAATAACGGAGCCGTTAGCATATGGATTTGCATTCATAATTGCAAGTCCCTCATCAAAATCCTTGCATCTCTTAATGCAGAGAACAGGACCGAAAACTTCGTCGCGTCCGATTGTCATATCCTCTGTAACATGGTCAAAGATTGTTGGGCCAACGAAATATCCGCTTTCATATCCTTCAGGAACTTCTGGATTTCTTCCGTCAAGTACAAGAGTAGCACCCTCGTCAACACCCTTCTGAATGTCTGCAACAACCTCATCATAATGCTTCTTGTATGTGATAGGACCTAAGCGGGTTGCCTTGTCCCAGGCAGGACCGCAGTTTACATTCATAGCCTGCTTTTTAAGCTCTGCAACGAATCTGTCAGCAATAGATTCCTGAACAACGCAAACGGAAAGTGCCATACATCTCTGACCTGCACAGCCATAAGCTGAATTGATAACGCCAGCAACTGTTCTTTCAAGAGCGCAGTCTTCCATAATAAGAGCGTGGTTTTTAGCCTGGCAGAGCGCCTGAACTCTCTTTCCTGCAGCAGCAGCTCTTTCGTAAACCTTAAGACCAACAGGTGTTGAACCAACAAATGTAACACCCTGAACATCCGGATGATCAAGAATTGTATTAACCTCGTTTCTTGAGCAGGTAACAATGTTGATTACACCGTCAGGAATGCCTGCTTCCTTGTAAATCTCAGCAATTCTCATAGCTGTTCTTGGTGTAAGAGAAGCAGCCTTAAGTACCATTGTGTTACCGCATGCAACGCAAACAGGAGCCATCCAGCCAAAAGGAATCATAGCAGGGAAGTTAACAGGAACAATGCCTGCAAAAACGCCCATAGGCTCACGGTATTTAACGGTATCAAAGCCTGATGAAGCGTCCATAATGCTTTCGCCCATCATAAGTGACGGAGCCTGAATAGCAAGCTCTGTACCCTCAATAGCCTTACCTACATCGCCAACAGCCTCTGCCCAAGCCTTACCGTTTTCTTCACAAACAATCATTGTAAGCTCATCATTGTATTTTAAAAGGAGCTCACGGATTTTGAAAAGAATCTGAGATCTTTTTCTTGCAGGTGTTGCTCTCCATGCAGGATAAGCAGCCTTTGCAGCTTCAATAGCTTCAAGAACCTCGTCGTTTGTACAGCAAGGTGCCTGACCTGTGATTTCGCCTGTAGACGGATTATGGAGATCATACCAGATATCTGTTTTTGAATCCTTGAATTCTCCGTTTACAAAATATTTGAGTTTTTCCATGAATTTCTACCTCACTTGAATATTTTATTTAATTACATTCTATATTCTATCACTTTGCAGCAATGAATTCAATATTAATATTTTTAATCACTTAATTTTATTTGCTGTCATAGGATAATTAGGGTGAATTATGACTCTTGCAGATATGAAAGAAAATGATTCCGGGATTATTTTATATATCAATAATGATTGTGAAATAAAACGGCGTCTTTATGATATGGGATTTATAAAGGGTAATGAAATCAGTTGTGTGCAGAAAAATTTTCTCAGCTCGCCGATTGCGTTCAAAATTGAAGGCTCGGTTGTTGCTCTGCGAAAAAATGATGCACAAAAGGTGGGAGTAGTCTTATGAAAACAGAAAGAAAAATAGCCCTTGCAGGTAATCCGAATGTGGGCAAAAGCACGGTTTTTAATGAATTAACGGGCAGCAATCAGCATACCGGGAATTGGACGGGGAAAACTGTTGATCTTGCAGAAGGCTGCTACTACTATAAATATAATGATTACAAGCTGTATGATCTTCCGGGTACATACAGTCTTGTAATCTCCTCCAAGGAGGAAGAGGTTGCAAGAGATTTTATTGAAGGTCTTGATTATGAATGCATCGTCTGCGTTGTAGATGCAACAAATCTTGAAAGAAATTTAAATCTTGTTTTGCAGATTTCCGAAATAACAAATAAAATTGTTGTGCTTCTTAATCTTTGTGATGAAGCAAAAAAGCGAAATATAAAAATCAATTGTGAAAAGCTATCGGAAATGCTCGGTGTTCCCGTTGTGCAGGCAACGGCTCGAAGCGGAAAGGGCATAAACAATTTGCTTGAAGCTGTTCATAATGTTGTAACCGGAAATGAAAATCCGAATCCAAAAGGAATTACATATATAAGCCCGATTGAGCAGGCTGTCGGCGTTCTTGAACGGGCAGGGCTGGAAAGATATAAGGCTTTAAGAATTCTTGAAGACGGAAAAGAGCCTGATGATTTAAAGCTGAAAGCAGCATATTTGAAAGCATGGAATATTCTTGAAAGATTTAATGTAAGCGGAGATAATTTCATTGAAAGCCGAACACTTTCCGTTTATCAGAAATCGGATTTGATTCGTAAAACAGTTTCCGAAGCATTGCCTTCAAAAGCAGAAAAAAGAGAAAAAGTGCTTGATAAAGTTCTTATGGGAAAATATACTGCAATTCCCTGTATGCTGTTTATTTTTGCCGTTGTTCTGTGGATTACGATTGCAGGTTCAAATTATCCGTCTGATTTGCTCAGAAATGTGTTTGATCATTTTGAAATCTGGCTTGCCGATACGCTGGCAGGCTGGGGTATTTCCGCAATTGTAATCAGTCTTGTCGTCAATGGAATTCTTCGTGTTCTGCTTTGGGTCGTTGCCGTTATGCTTCCGCCTATGGCAATCTTCTTTCCGCTCTTTGCTGTGCTGGAGGATTTCGGTGTTCTTCCGAGAATTGCGTTTAATCTTGATCCTTGCTTTAAATTCTGCGGTGCCTGCGGCAAGCAGGCGTTAACGACCTGTATGGGCTATGGCTGTAATGCCGTTGGCGTAACAGGTGCAAGAATCATAGATTCTCCGCGTGAACGAAAGATTGCAATTATAACCAATAGCCTTTCCCCCTGTAACGGCAGATTTCCGCTGTTAATCGCAGTTACGGCTATGTTCTTTACGAAGAACACCTTGCTATCTGCACTAATACTTCTTGGTTTTATTACATGGTCTATGGCGGCTACACTGCTGTCCTCCTTTATGCTGACAAAAACAGCTCTTAAAGGAGATTCCTCCTCCTTTGTGCTTGAGCTTCCGCCGTACAGAAAACCGCAATTCTTTAAAATTATCGGGCAAACCGTAAAGGAAAAAGTATTTTTTGTTTTGCTGCGTGCAGTTGCAGTTGCTGCCCCCGCAGGGCTTGTTATCTGGATTCTTGCAAATATTAAGGTTGGCGATGCAATGCTTCTCAATGTGATTGCAGAATTCCTTGAACCAGTCGGAAAATTTATGGGGCTTGACGGTGTTATTCTTCTTGCATTCATTCTCGGCTTTCCGGCGAATGAAATTGTTATTCCGATTATCCTTATGACTTATCTTTCAACAGGGGAGCTAAGCGATTATTCCTCGCTTGAAAGCTTAAGAACAATTCTTGTTGATAACGGCTGGTCCGCAACAACAGCAATCTGTACCTGCGTTTTCTCTATGTTCCATTTCCCTTGCTCAACAACCTTGCTCACGATCTGGAAAGAAACAAAAAGCGTTAAATGGACCGCAATGTCCGTTGCTGTTCCTTTGCTGCTTGGCTTCGTTTTGTGCGTATTTATCAATTTCATATTTTAAATATTAAAAGTGATGCAGTAGATATGCTGTGTCACTTTTATTTTTACAAAACAGTTGCTTTTGTTCAAATTAAAGTGTATACTAAAATTAGGCAATAAAAAGTAATCCAAACCTGCCAAAATGCAGTATTAAAGCGAATTTGAAATTTTTCACTGTTGCCTTGCGTCAGCAAGGCTGCCATCTCAAAATCCCAAATTCATCTTTACTCCAAGCATTTTGGTGCTGCGCAGTTTAAATTGAGCTGATTTGTTCTTAATCAAGGCACAAAAACGCAGGAATACTTTGCGTATTCCGAGGCTTTTTAACACAGAGTAAGGGCAAATCAGCCAATTTAAACCACGGTTTGGATTACTCTTTATTGCCTAAGGTGTAAAATTTATTTGAAAGAAAGGCTGTTTTGTAAAATGCAAAATTATATTACGAAAAGTGAAAAGATAAATTACTGTGTCGGGCTTTCGGGGCAGAATCTTGTTTATTCACTTGTTGGTGCATCATTCTTTACATATTTTATGACGGATATTGCGCTGTTTCCTGCAATTATCGTGTCGGCACTTTTGATTATTATGAAGGTGTGGGACGGCATCAATGATCCGATTGTAGGCTCTTTTATTGATAAGCATACCTTTAAAAACGGAGAGAAAATGAGGCCGTTTTTAAGATATACGCCGCTTCCCGTTGGTGTATTCTCTGTGCTTCTTTTCCTAGTTTTTTCAACAGATGAAAACTTGCTCTGGCTTCGGGTTGCATATTTTGTAATTATGTATATCTGCTGGGATTTGTCTTATACAGTACAGGATGTTTCTATTTGGGGCATAACGGCTATGGTAACCCCGAATGCAGATGAAAGAGATAAATTTGTTCAGTGGGCAAGAACAATCGGATCCGTTGTTTATGCAGTATTCAGCACAATGATTCCTATGGTGCTTGAAATGGTTGTAAATGCAACAGGGCAGTCCTGGCAGTTTATAACGCTTGTTTTTGCGATTATCTTCGGTCTTGGCGGTGCAATGATTTCCAAGAGAGCAGATAAAACGCAGGAAAGAATCCGCGTTATTCAGGAAACAAAGCAGGAAAGCCTTATTGAAAGCTTTTCGCTTCTTTTCAAAAACAGAATTTTAATGCTTGTAACTCTTGCAAATCTGATTGGTGCATTGGGCTTTGGTGCAAATCTTGTAACCTATTTCTTTAAATATGAAATTTCTTCCGATTTTCTCGGAAACGGAATTGTCGGCGCACTCGGTCTTTCAACCCTGTTTTATGTTATAACAGGTGCTCCGGGCTTTATCGGTATGGTGCTTGCCGATAAAATGAAAAAGCTTTTCAAAAACAGCTATATCAATGTGCTGATTTTTATGCAGTTGTTTAACTGTGCGTTCAGAGTGATTGCATTCCTGGTTGGCTTTGAGGGTAAAAAGCTTTGGATATCCATGATTATTTTGGGTATTGCTTCTTTGCCTACAGGTGCAAGCAGTATTGCCCAGACCTCTCTGTTCTGTGATGGTATTGATTACACAGAATGGAAAACAGGTAAAAGAACAGAGGGTATTACATTTTCAATGCAAACCTCATTTACAAAGATTTCAAGCGGTATAACAGCAGGTCTTGCAACGCTTGCGCTTTCGCTTCTGAAATATAATGCTGTAGATAATGCTGCCGTTTATGTCGGCACACAGTCCGCTGCATTTGATAAATGGATATGGCCGCTTGTTGTGCTTACCCCTGCTGTTGCAAATCTGCTTTATATCATTCCGCTTCTTTTCGTAAGATACGGTCCTAAGGAAAGAGAAAAGGTAACAGCCGATCTTATCGCAAGAAGAGAAAAAGCAGAACATAAAGCTGAAATTGCAGAGGCAGAATAATGAGGTATTATACTACTTTTAACGGAAGCATAGTTCCTGAGCTTGAAAAATTTATTGTTAAGCAAAATGAAACGAAGGATGTATTTTTAGTTTCTTTTGATGATAATGATATTGATTATATTATTGATTATGCTGCTGATTTGGTATTCATTGATGAGCATAAAAAATATTATAAAATTGAAGGTAAAAAGCTGATACCAACGGATGAAAAATTTAAGTTTTCTCCAAAAATTTGGTATAAAATGTTTTGCTTTATATATAAAAATCTTCACAGAGAAGAACGAAGGGTTCAGAATAAGCTGAGCAGTAAAGATAAAACCTCTGTTGTTAAGCAGGGCTTTGATATCGGTGCGTTTAAATCTTATAATTTTATTGATAAAGAAAATAAAATCGCATATGCATTCAGATTTAAAAAATCTAAAGGAAAAGAAAAACAGCCTTTGGTAATTTTCTTCTGCGGTGCAGGTTCGGTAGGACTTGATAATGTAAAACCGTTTATAGAGTGTATTCCTATGCTTGGAAAGCTAAATAAGCGCAATTGCAATATCTTGATACCTCAGCCGCTTACCACTGTTAATTATAATAAGAGTTATGAGGATTTTAATTCCAAATTTGATGCTTATATCAGTTCGATTCATAATTTAGTTAATCTGTTAACAGATAAGGAAAACATTGATACCAATCGGATTTATGCTTTCGGTACTTCGCTTGGTGGTTGCTGTACTTGGCGTCTTGTTTATAATTTTCCTGAATTATGTGCCTGTACAGTTCCCGTTGTTGGCAGATTTGATTTGAAAATAGAGGCTTCTCCGTACACCGATTTTGAAAGAATTGCACATATACCTATGTGGGTTGCACATTCTTCTGATGATAAAATTATTGATGTTGAGTATGACGATTTTGCTGTGGCGGAATTGAAAAAGCTTGGTGCAGATATCAAATATACCCGTTGGGATAAATATGGTCATGGTATGGCAGGACGGTTTTATCATAAAGAAGATTGGTGTAATTGGATGTTTGAACAAAATAAAAAGAGTTGAACAATATGTTCAACTCTTTTTTTGCCTCCCTTGTTAAAGGGAGGGGGACCGCTTGCGGTGGAGGGATTCTTAAATATCCCTTGTCGGCAAAATATTTTTCTTTTCAAGCAGTTTTAATGCGCCGAAAGCAACAAGGAAGAAAAGCATTCCAACGATTGCACCAAGGGAAATATCGGATAAGAAATGCGCGCCTCTTACCATTCTTGTAAAGCCAAGAAAGGCTATGTAAATAAAGGATATGATGCAGGCAGGAACAGTAAATTTCTTTATCTTTTCAAACCTGCTTACAAGAAGCGGGAAAAGAAGCGAGAAGCATCCGCTGATTACATGTCCGCTCGGGCAGCTGCCTCCGCCTAATTCAAAGCCGTTCAGCATTGCGCCGCCGTTGCCTTTTTGATACCAGCTTGTAAATAATGAAAAATCGGATGTGCCAACAAGTGCGCTTGTTACCTCGGCTGCTTTCGCATCTTCAATGCCGCTTGAAAATGCAACCATTTCACGGAAACGGACTCTGTTTGCAATGCCTTTTATCGGGCTTTCAAAGCAGAAAAATATGCCAATCAGAATTCCTATAAGAGCAAGCGGCTCAAGTTTGTTTAATACCTTTTTCGGAATTCTTGAGCATATGGCGATAAAGATTATGGCAACAACGCCTGAAATGATATACCATACACCCTTGCTTAAATCAACATAATATTTGCCGACATTTCTGATAACCTTATCCCATCCTAAAACAGCAAGCACGGTAAAGCCAATAATCTCAATTGCATTTACAATGAAATTAAAAAACTTGTATGCTTTGCTCTTAACCGCATTTTCGCTTAATGCCGGAATAAACGGAAACAAGCGGTGGATGATTTCAAGGCATTCTGCAAGATTGTGCCTTGTTAATAAAAGCACGGTTGCAGCAGGCGCCCACATTGCAAATCTCGGCACCTCGCCCCAGATTTCAAAAAATCTCGCAATCGGGTTTGTCGGATTAAAAAGCTCTTGATTCAGCTTTAAATCGTAAAGGCTTCCGATAACAACGAAAGCTGCAAAAAACAGAAAATAAAATACGATAAATGATGTGTAAATTTTGCTTTGTTTCGTTTTCATATGTATCCCTCCGATACTATATTAACATAATGCTTTTGCAATTACCATATTTTTGCTTTATATTTCTTGCTTATTGTTTCTTGTTGTAGTAATATAAAATTATACTGTGGAGGTGGTATTTATGGCACAGAAAAGTGCTTTAACCAAAAAGAAAAAAACGGGCTATGCCTTTGGTATCTTTACCGAATCGCTGATTTATAATATGTTTTACACATATTATTTAACCTTTTTGAATGAAATTGTCGGCATTCAGCCAAAGTACAGTTCAATCATTATTTTCATTTCCATTGCTTGGGATGCAGTAACTGATCCTATGATTGGTAATTATACCGATAGGGTAGGGGTAGACAAGCGTAAGGTTATGAAAAAATCTCTGTTCCCACTTGGTATTATCTTTATCGTTGCGTGGACAAATGTCGGCGCTGTGTTTGATTCCCAGCTTTTAAAAATACTGCTTTACACTGTGATTTCAATGGCAATCTGGGTTTTCTATACAATGTATACAATTCCGTATTATGCCGTTGTTGCTGAGATAACAGAGGATTATGATGAAAGAACGCAGATACGCTCTTTCTCCTCTCTTCTGAATGCAATCGCTGTTGGTCTCGGAAACATTCTTCCTGCTCTTGTTCCAACGGTTGCTGTTCTTTTAACGGAAAAATACGAAAGCAATGCCTACGCTGTTGTTGCGGCGATTATAAGCATTATGGCAGTTATTTTAGGTTTTATCTGTTGTAAGTCCTTAAATGGCGTTTATGAGCCGAAAAAAGCGCTTGAGAATCAGCCTCTTCAGAAAACAACGCTTAAAACAACAACGAAAGCCTTTGGCGAAATTATCAAGATGAAGCCTGCAAAATTCTTTCTGCTGTTTGTGTTCTTCTTCCTTGCCGCCTCTTCTATGATTCAGGCAAATTTAACCTATATGGTTATTGATTGTATCGGTATGGATTATGATACGGGAATTGTTTTTGTTATCCTTTCTCTTGTTGTTTCAATGGCGATAACCGTTCCGATTGTTGAGGCTGTTGCAAAAGCAAAGGACAGACGCTTTGCCGTAATTCTGTTTCTTTCATTAGCAACGCTTGGAGAAATCGCTCTTAAAATAGTTGGCCTTGATATGGAAATCGGCGGATTTAAAATTATGTGCATCCTTGCGCCTGCTGTCCTTGGCTTAGGTATAGGCACCTTCTGGACACTGTTTTATTCAATGGGCTATGACCTTGTTGAGCTTGATGAATTTAAAACAGGCGAACGAAGAGAGTCAACGATTACTGCGCTTCCGCAGCTTGTTCAGAAATTCGGCTCAGCCTTCGGTATTTTAATGGCAGGTCAGCTTCTTTCACTTTACGGATACGATTCCTCTGCTGATGTTGCGGGAAATGAGGCTTTGTTTACTGTTGTAACAGATCAAAAAATTATTAACGGTATGGAAAATATTTCAACAATTATTCCTGCCGCTCTGCTTGCTGTTTCTGTTCTTTTCGCTGTTCTTTATCCTATGACAAGAAAAAGAGTAAATGCGCTTATGGCTCAGCTGAATAAAAAGAGAAACAACGAAGACTATTCAACAGACGGCTTTGAAAAATTACTTTAATAAAATCTTTGAAAATCCCCATTGATTTGGGGATTTTTTCAATATTGCAACCGTAAATTTACATTTTGAATACTGATTTTCGATTGTTATTTTGTGTTCTGATGTGTTACTATTAGCTTGAAAGGACGGTGGATTTATGAGGTTTGATGAAAATTTAAGAAACCTTCGTAAAGAAAAGGATTATTCTCAGGAATACCTTGCTGAAAGATTAGGGGTTACCCGCCAAACAATTTCTAAATGGGAAAACGGCACGGCTATGCCCGATTTGAAAAAGCTGATTGAGCTTGCCGATTTCTTTGAAACATCAATGGATGATTTGCTTGGCTTGGATTATAAAACAATGAATCCGAAACAGAATTTCGCTGAAAGCGGCGGTAATGATTATAATGGAGCTGAGGCAGTTCTTGCAAACAGATATACAAATGATTTGATTAACAGAGCGTCAAATCGTATGAACAGTAAAACAAAGGGCTTATCTATTCTTTTAGCTTTTGTTGCGATAGGTCTTGCCATTTCTGTTATTTTTATCTCAGGAACGATAAGTACACTTCAAAGCCAGATCAGCGGACTGCATAATTCTATTTCTTATCTTCAGCAGAATAATCAAGACAGTAATCATTATGATGATGAAGAAGAATACTATGTTGAGGTTAAGGTATTAAGAGTAAACCCTAAAACGCCTTATATTATTCAGGCTGAATTCAAATATGCGCCAACAAGCTATCCAAAAAACTCAAGCATTTATTATTTGCTTCCTAAAAAGGATGGGGGAGTAGAGCGTATTGAAGCGGTTGATAATAACGGCGATTTTGTTGCAAAGGCTGATATTGATTTAAGCCTTGATAAGCCTGTCTATTTTGTGCTTGATGACGGCAAAAACATCATTAAGCAGGAGGTTTATATTGATCCAAGCGATATTTACGGACATGTTAGTTATGTCTGTCAGTATGAAATTGTTGAAAAGAAAAATAGCTATACTTTTTCAACGAATTTCGATAGTATTATCCAATGGTATATTACAGATTACGCAACTGTTCAGTCAGCTGATTTGGTTGTTCGTGCAGACAGCAAAGAGGTTTATAGAAACACTTTGAAGCAATCCGCTTTTAAAGAAGATGACAGTTCTCTATTTTGTGATTTTCAAGTACCGGATTTTACAATCGAAGATTTAAAAAAGCCTAAGGAAATTGATATTTATATTGAATTCAAGCTTGATAAGAACATTGTTTGTAAAGCCCACTTAGAGCATAACAAACCAATGTATTATACGGAAGAGAGTATGGAAGAAGTGTTAAGTCAGTCCTATACTGAATATGTTTTCTTGGATGGCGATAAAACAATAACAGTAAATGGTATTAATTAAAAGAAGAAACGGCTGTGGGAAACCACAGCCGTTTAGGCAATGAAGAGGAATCCAAACCGTGGTTTAAATTGGCTGATTTGCCCTTACTCTGCGTTAAAAAGCCTCGGAATACGGAAAGTATTCCTGCGTTT
>JAIDLO010000016.1 GCA_029050995.1 Eubacterium sp.
TTCACTGTTGCCTTGCGCCAGCAAGGCTGCCATCTCAAAATCCCAAATTCATCTTTACTCCAAGCATTTTGGTGCTTCGCAGTTTAAATTGTGCTGATTTGTTCTTAGTCAAGGCACAAAAACGCAGGAATACTTTGCGTATTCCGAGGCTTTTTAACACAGAGTAAGGGCAAATCAGCCAATTTAAACCACGGTTTTGATTTCTCTTTATTGCCTAATTTTATCCCAATAGGTTTTAAACGCCTGCTCATTTTTATTATCGCCTGCGTTATAATATTTTGCATCCTTGATGACATCCGGAAGATATTGCTGATCTATCCAATGGTTTTCAAACATATGCGGATACTGATAAAACTGCCCTTTAACGGCAGCATCCTCGCCGTCAAAATGCTTATTCTGCAGCGTTCTCGGAATCGGGCCGTAATTGCCCTTTTTAACATCCGCAATGGCAGCATCTATCGCCTCTGCACCTGAATTACTCTTTGGCGAGGTTGCAACAAGAATAACGGCATCTGCAAGCGGAATTCTTGCTTCGGGAAGACCGACCATCAATGCCGCATCAACTGCCGCCTTAACAATAGGAATGATTTGCGGATAAGCAAGCCCAACATCTTCGCAGGCACAAACCATAAGCCGACGGCAGGCAGACGGTAAATCCCCTGCCTCAAGCAGCCTTGCAAGATAATGAAGCGCCGCATCGGGGTCTGAACCGCGCATACTTTTCTGATAAGCAGAAATGATATCATAATGCTCGTCGCCCTCTCGGTCATACTTAACGGCACTTTTCTGTGTTAATTCCTCTGCCGTTTCCAGCAAAATATGCTTTTTGCCGTTTTCGGTTGAGGTAACAAAAAAGCAGTTTTCAACACTGTTTAATGCTTTTCTGACATCGCCGCCGCAGCCTCTTGCGATTTTATCAAACACGCCGTCCTCAGCTTCAACCTCAACATCATTTTCTTCTGCTAAAATATCAAAGCCTCTTTTGATTGCAGGCACGATTTCCTGCCATTCAACAGATTTAAACTCAAACACGGTTGAACGGGAAAGAATAGCCGGATAAATATAAAAATAAGGATTTTCGGTTGTTGAAGCAATCAGCGTTATTTTTCCGTTTTCTATGTATTCAAGCAGGCTTTGCTGCTGTCTTTTATTAAAATACTGAATCTCATCAAGATAAAGAAGAATGCCGTTCGGCGCCGCAAAGGTTCCGATCTG
>JAIDLO010000160.1 GCA_029050995.1 Eubacterium sp.
GTACATCATCGCCCTGATCCTCGCCGATTTCAAGGAAAAGCATTCCGTTATCCTTCAGCTTACTGTTCCATTTTTCAGCGATCACACGATAAAAATCAAGACCGTCCTCTCCCCCGTCAAGCGCCATAGTCGGCTCGTGCTGAACCTCACTCTGAAGCGTATCTATATCACTGCTTTTTATATACGGAGGATTTGAAACGATAATATCAACATCCTCTATATCAAACGGAATATTGATATCCGCATTTATTACTTTAACATTGGAAACATTTTCTGCGTTTTTCAGTAGATAAAAAAGCGCTTCCCTGCTTTTTTCAATACAATAAACTGTAGAACGCGGTACTGCCTTTGCAACGCTTATACCGATACAGCCGCTGCCCGAACACAAATCTGCAACAACAGCGCTTTCAAGCTTTTTTGCATGATTTATAACAAGCTCTGTTAATTCCTCTGTTTCGGGGCGGGGAATCAGTACACCCTTGCCAACATAGAATTCACTATCATAAAAATCCCATTTGCCGATAACATATTGAAGCGGTTCTCCGCTTTTAATCTGCCAAAGCAGATCGGCAAATTTTTTCATAATAATCAAATCTTCATTTTTATGAATTTCATATTCATTATTTTTAATACCTGCACAATGACAGCAAAGACAAAGAGATTTAAAATCAGCCTCATCAACGCCGTTTGCAGATAAAAAATATACGCCGTAATTATATGCTTCCGATAAAATCACTTTATTTCATCATCCTCCGGATTATCTGTTATAACAGCCTTTAAGGCTTCAATTCCAACCTCAATAATATCATCCGTCGGCTCTTTTGTTGTTAATCTTTGCATCCAAAGACCGGGGGCAGAAACAATTTTAACAAAAAGATTATCATGCCTTCCTGCATATTTTATAAACTCATAACCAAGCCCCATAATAAGCGGAAGAAAAGCAAGCCTTAATAATACCCACAAAACTCTGATTTCAGCAATCTGGGGGAATATTTTAGCAACAACAGTATAAACAATTATACTGAAAATCAAAATAACAAAAATAAAGGATGTGCCGCATCTTGGATGAAAACGGCTGCATTTTTTAACATTTTCTACTGTTAATTCCTCGCCGAGCTCATAACAGGTTATGGATTTATGCTCGGCACCATGATACATAAAGGTACGCTTTATATCTTTCATTTGGCTTACAAGCGCAATGTAAATTACGAAAATGATAATCTTAAGAATGCCCTCTATAAGTCCGCGATAATCTGTTATTGCATTACCTGTCCATTCATTTACCTTACTGAAAAACAGAACAGGAAAATACATAAACAAAAGAAAAGCAAGAACAACACCAAGAACAGAAGCAATTCCCGTAATAAAGCCCATAAGCTTATCGCCGAATTTATCAAGAATCCATTTTTCAAATTTAGACGGATTTTCTTCCTCAAAATCTTCCATACCCGAAACCTCGGCGGAATACATAAGCGTTTTATAGCCGATTTTCATAGATTCAATAAAATTGACAACGCCTCTTATAACAGGAAAGCCAAAAAACTTGAATTTATCTTTTATATGCTTAACAGTATGATATTCAACAATAATCTCTTTATCGGGATTTCTGACAGCAGTTGCCATACCCTTTGGTCCCTGCATCATTACACCCTCGATCAGAGCCTGCCCGCCGACAGAGGTTTTGTGCATTTTCTTTTCTTCCATTATTTATTATCGCCTTTCAGTGTTTAGAGTAATATCCTCATCAGTAACCTCATCAATTTTCGGTTCGGACATATCAATTTCCTGCTTTGAAGGAGCACTGTCTACAGGAAGATAAATCGTTACAAGCGTGCCTACATTTTCTTCACTGTCTATCTCCAGCTTACCATTATGGAGATTTATGATTTCATTTGTAACGGCAAGACCGATACCTGAGCCCCTTACGGAAACATTTGCTTTATAGAATTTTTCCATAACATGCGGTAAATCTTCTTTTGAAATTCCGCAGCCCTGGTCTGCAATAGAAACCTTAATTGCATTCTTTCCGTTAAACTCAGAAAACTCTGCTTTAACAAAAATTTTTGTATTCATTTTTGAATACTTAAGCGCATTATCAAGAATGTTCATAAACACCTGCTTTAATCTGTTTGCGTCTGCATTTGCAGGTGCAGGGAAATCGGGGATACTGTATCGAACCTCAATTCCCTCTCGCATAGCTCTTTCTCTGAATGTGAAAACAGTTTCATCAAGCTCGGCAAATATATCTGTTTTCATTAATCTCAAGGTCATTCTGCCGCTCTGAAGTCGGCTGAAATCAAGAAGCTCCTCAACGAAGCCCTCTAATCTGCCCGCTTCATTAACAATAACCTGGAGTCCTTTATTTGTAACCTCGTCTCTTTCACGATCCAAGCCGAAAAGAAGCGTTTCGCCCCAGCCTTTAATTGAAGTAAGCGGTGTTCTTAATTCATGAGAAATCGTTGAAATAAAATCATTTTTCATTTTATCAGCAGTTGCAATATCAGAAGCCATTGAATTGATAGAATCTGACAATCTACCGATTTCATCATCATATTTCTTTTCAATTCTGACATCCAGATTACCGCCTGCAATCTCTTTTGTTTTGATTGTAATCTCGTTTAAAGGAATTACAATTGAGCTGATAAAGAAAAGATTGGACGCTGCAATAGCAATAAAGATTAAAACGATAACAAGAAAAACAACGAAAAGAATAATAAACAATTGCCTGTCTATCTCTTCAACAGAGGTCATTACACGAACAGCGCCGACATTTTTTCCGTTTGAATCGGTTATAACACGGCTTACAGCCATAATTTTTTCTTTGCTGTTATCCTTGCCGACATATCTGCTTATGCCCTCTTTATTGGACATAGCTTCCGTATAATCCGGCATTTCAATTTCGCCTTCTGTAAAGCCATTTGATGATGCAATAACCTTGCCGTCATTATCAATAATCCAAACGGTTGTTTTATCTTTATACGAATAGCTGTCTATAAACTTTGCAGCTGATGTTTCAAGCGATGTTCCGGAATCAAGATTTGTTGAAAAATAGCTTACTGCCGCAGTTGAAGCACCGCTGTTCAATATACTTTCAACAGAATTATAATAATATGTTTTTATACTGAAAACAGCAATGATGAACACAATCAAAAGTACAGCAAGAATAACGCTAACTATATTTGTAAGCCAGCGTTTTGTTATACCCTCAAATCTGAGCGTTTTCAATTCTTTAAATAATTTTAAATTCATATTGCTAATCTACCGTATACAACTTATTTAACATCTGTTACCCATTTATAACCAAGGCCCCAGATTGTTATAAGCCTTGTTGGACTGGACGGATTATCCTCAACCTTCATACGAAGTCTGCGGATATTTACATCGACAATTTTTTCATCGCCGTAATAATTATTGCCCCAGACTGTTTTAAGAATATCTGTTCTGCTTAAAGCGGCATTTGGATTTTTCAGGAAATATTCAATAATCTGAAATTCTACCTGTGTTAATTCAATAAGATTGCCGGATTTTGAAAGGGTGCGGTTTCTGAGATTAAGCTCAAATTCATCAAGGCGGATTGTTTCCCCTGTTGTGTCGTTCTTTCTGAAGCCCCTTGTCATCTCTACTCGTCTGTAAACAGCATCTACTCTTGCCATAAGCTCACTTGGAGAAAACGGCTTCGTTACATAATCATCTGCTCCTACAAGCAAGCCTGTAACCTTGTCCATCTCCTGCGTTCTTGCTGAAAGCATAATAATGCCTAAGTCGGAAGAACGCTGGCGAAGCTCTTTGCAAACAGTAAGTCCATCCACTTCAGGCATCATAATATCAAGAATGGCAACATCAAAATCGCCGCCCTCTTTCTGAAAGATATCAAGTGCAACAGCACCATTTTCAGCCTGCATAACATCATATCCACTGCGGGTTAAATTAATAACAATAAACTCGCGGATAGATTCTTCATCTTCAGCAACAAGTACCTTTTTCATATTCATTCTCCTTCATATGATTTTATCATTGATTTCAAATCATCTATTGAAAATTTTATATCTGAATCATTGCTGCAAGCAGCAAGATAAATATAACCTGAATTATTCATTATTTCTGCATAATCGGAATACTGTTCTTCATTGTCTTCATAAAGCGATTTAAGAAGCGCAACAATTATAAAAGATTCTTTTTTGTGCTTATCACGAATCGTTAAAGAACTGTTTTCTGCATCATAAGATATTTTTATATCATCAAAATATTTATCGGGAATAACAATCTGATAATTGTCTTTTTCAACTGCAACAGAATAGCACAAATGCTTTAATATGCTATTGCTGTAATAGTTCCAATCAACAGCTTCCACTTGAGACGGAACACCTTTTTTATCAGCATTCATCGGAATTCCAATATGGTCTTTTCCCTTTATATACTGAGAACTCAGTTTAAGCCTTCGTGTTGTTTCCTTTGTTATTCCGGTTGAATAGCTGTAAAACGGCGAAATAATGGTGTCATAATAATCAGACCACATAACGATTTCCGTCAGCATCTGAGAGCCGTTGGATTTAATTGCATCTGCATAAACATATGCTTTGCCGTCTTTAACCTGGGAAACAATATTTTTATAGGAGCTGATGTGTCCATCCAGCTTTGTACTGCCAAGGGATTTAGGCGTTTTATTCTTAAACGAATAGAGAACAGCTTTTGCAGAGATAGAATCGCCGCTGTCTACAGTAAAGACCAAAAGCTCGTCCAATCCGTTTCCATTCACATCAGCTGCTATATAATCATTCATAATCATCGGCTTGCCTATTCTGTAAAGAGAAATGCCGTTTTCATTATCATTTCCGTAAACCGAAAGGTAATGGCTTGAGGATGTGCTGAATGCATCCCAAAGAACAATAAATTCGAGCGTACCGTCTCCATTCAAATCTTTGAAATCTATAGAATAAATGTTAGAGCCTTCGCCCTCAATATTGCAGACAACCTTCCACTCCGATTTCGATTTATCAATCACAGCCATATTCACTGTATCGGGATTTGAGGACGGCTCATAAAAGGTTATAACTTCCTCTTCTCCGTCTTTATCAACATCAAAAAAGATATAAGAGGTTTTGAATTTTCCGCCGACAGGCGTTTTCAAAGAATAGCCGTTTTTAACATAACTATCAATTGCTTTCTGAACATTTTCATTATCCCCGGACGGAGAAATCGGATAAATCAATTCCTCAGCCGTTGAAAACAATCTCAAGGAGCAGCCGCTTAAAAGCAATGCCAATATCAGTACCGGCACCAAAGCCTTTAAAAATTTCACACTTACTCCCCTTTCAGTTAAAATTAAAAATTAATATAAATTATATAATTA
>JAIDLO010000161.1 GCA_029050995.1 Eubacterium sp.
TTTTTTTACCCATTTATGCTATACTTTTTCAAAAGAGGTATCCATATGAAAATTAAAGATATAGAATTTAAAAATATAGCATTTCTTGCACCTATGGCAGGTGTTGCCGATAAAGCCTTTCGTGAGCTTTGTGTTCGTTTCGGTGCTGGTTATACCGTAACGGAAATGGTAAGCTCAAAGGGGCTTACGATGGGCGATAAGAAAAGCGCATTGCTTTTAACGCTTGGGGATGAAGAGCTTTGCGCAGGTGCGCAGATTTTCGGAGATGATCCCGAAATTATGGCTGAGGCGGCAAAAAAATGCCTTGCTTATCATCCAGCTATCATTGATATAAATATGGGCTGTCCTGCGCCAAAGGTTGCAATGAACGGCGGGGGTGCAAGCCTTATGAAAAATCCAAGCCTTGCAGGTGAAATTATGAAGGCTGTTTCATCAGCCGTTGATATTCCTGTTACGGCGAAAATCCGAAAGGGCTGGGATGATGAAAGCATAAATGCTGTAGAAATGGCTGAAATTCTTGAAAAAAACGGCGCAGCGGCGGTTGCTGTTCACGGCAGAACAAGAAAAGAAATGTACAGCGGCAAGGTTGATTATGATATAATTGCTGATGTTAAAACAGCTGTTTCCATTCCCGTAATCGGCAATGGCGATATTGTTGATGCGCAAAGTGCGGCAATTATGCTTGAAAAAACAAACTGTGATGCACTTATGATTGGCAGGGGTGCAATGGGAAACCCTTGGGTGTTCCAACAAATCAATGCGTATCTGAATGACTGCATTGTGATTCCCGAGCCTTCGCTTTATGAAAAAATGAATGTTATGCAGCAGCATATCAAAAAAATCATTGCCTATAAAGGCGAATATACGGCTATGAGAGAGGCTCGCCACCACGCTGCTTATTATACAAAAGGGCTTCGAGGCGGTGCAAAATTCCGTGCAGAAATGGGAAGCCTTGAAAGCTTTGAACAGCTTGAAGAAATAATTTTCAGAATATTAAAGGAAAATGCGTAATGGTTTTAAAAAATGTTTGCTTCTATAATGAAGTTTTTGAAAAGGAAATTGCAGATTTCAGAATTGAAAACGGAAAAATAACCGAAATCGGAATTATAGATGAAGACGGCAGAGATATGAGCGGACTTACCGCGTTGCCGGGCTTTGTTGATATTCATATTCACGGCGGCAACGGCGGAGATTTTTCGGATGCATCAAAAGAGGCAGTTGATAAAATCAGCGCCTATCTTGCAAAGCACGGCGTTACCTCGTTCTGCGGAACTTCAATGACACTTGATAATCAATTGCTTACCGATATTGTAAAATGCGGCAAGGACTATGCAGGAAATGAAGCAGGCGCAAAACTTGTCGGCATAAATCTTGAAGGACCGTTTATTTCATATGATAAAAAGGGCGCCCAGAATGGTGCGTTTGTAAGAGCAGGAACTGCCCAAGAATTCAATCAGCTTTTTGAGGACAGCGGCGAATTGGTTAAGCTGATTACGATTGCACCCGAAGCTTTTGAAAGTGAAGAATTTATCAAAGCGGTAAGCCAAAAATGCACTGTTGCAATCGGGCATACCTCTGCAAATTCTGCCCAAACGCAGGAAGCAGTCAACCTCGGCGTATCCCACGCAACGCATCTTTACAATGCGATGACGGGTATGACGCATAGAGAGGCAGGCGTTGTCGGCACAGTTATGGATAACGAAACCGTTATGTGCGAATTGATATGTGACGGCGGTCATGTCTGCCCGACTGTTGTAAGAAACACATTCAGAATTCTTGGCGAAAACCGTGTTTGCGTGATTTCCGATTCCATGCGTGGTGCAGGTCTTGGCGCAGGCGAGTTTGATCTTGGCGGACAGATGACCTATGTTTATGAAAACGGAAAATATGCTGTGCTTGAGGACGGAACGATTGCTGCGTCTATTACAAATGTTTTTGATGAATTCAAAAATCTGCTTGATTTCGGAATAGATTTTAAAACAGCACTGAAAAGCTGTACGATTAACCCTGCCAAAGCAATCGGGCTTGATGATGAAATCGGCAGTCTCGCACCAAATAAATGCGCCGATATTCTTTTTGTTGATGAAAAGCTCGAGTTAAAGGAAGTGTATATCAATGGAAAACGCGCTTAATGTTGTTTTGATAGAGCCTGAAATTCCGCAGAATACGGGGAATATTTCTCGAACCTGTGCCGCAATAGGCGCAAGGCTTCATCTTGTTGGCCCTATGGGATTTCAGATTACAGACAAGCAGGTTCGCCGTGCAGGTCTTGATTATTGGGATAAGCTCGATATTACATTTTATGACAGCACGGAAGAGTTTTTTGAGAAAAATAAAGGCGGAAAATTCTTTTATTTTACAACGAAGGCAGAGCAGACGCATAGTGAGGTGTCTTATCCGAATAATGCGTATCTTGTTTTCGGAAAGGAAACGAAAGGGCTTCCCGAAGAGCTTTTAAAAGAAAATCACGACAGCTGTGTTCGTTTGCCGATGAGAGGAATTATACGCAGTCTGAATCTCAGCAATGCTGTTGCAGTCGGCGTTTATGAGGTTCTGCGCCAATGGGATTATCCCGAATTGTCTTTAAAAGGACAGCTTCATAATTTAAAATGGTAAAATAATAAAAGGAGAGCATTTGCTCTCCTTTTAAACATTTAAAAATTCCTTAACCTTTTCAATACTCTTTTTACCCTGAAGATATCCAAGCTGATAAATGGTTTCAAGCTTTGTAATATCTCTTTCCATTGAAGTACAGTTCAGAGGCTTGGATGGGCGGATAACCAAGATATTACCCTTTCGCTCCTCTTCCTCAACAAATTTTCTCTGCTCGTTGTACATATTATGGCGGTTAACAAGCAGCTCAATAAGCAACGGATATTTTCTGTAAAGTCTTTTCATAAGCTTTGCTGATGAAATAGGCTGTTTCACAAAGTTTTCATCCTGTGTTAGAATAACAACAATTTTCTCGCATCCATCCTCAATTGCTCGTTTCAGCGGAATTGAATCGGAAATACCGCCGTCAAAATATTTCGCACCGCCGATCTCAACACCTTTCGTAACAAGCGGCATGGAACAGCTTGCTCTTATAATCGGACAACCGAATTCTCTTAAATCCTTCGGATAAAAGTATTCTGTTTTTCCTGTTTGTGCATTTGTAAGAACAGCACATAAAACAGATCCGCTGTTTTCAAATTCATCATAATTCAGTGGGAATTTGTCGTAGCAAAGCTCGCCGAAAACCCAATCCATATTCAGTATTTCGCCGGTATGTCTGTAAGACCAAAGCCCCATATATTTTTTATCCTGGCAATTGTTGACAATAAAATCGTGCTGGCGGTGAATGTTTTTTGCAATGTAGGATGCGGCATTGCAAGAGCCCATAGATACGCCTATAACATAAGGAAAGGTAATTCCGTTTTCCATAAAGGCGTCAAGTACACCGCTTGTAAAAATTGCGCGGTTGCCGCCGCCCTCTAAAACAAGTCCGCTATTATACATAAAAATCACTTCCTGTAAATAGTATTACCATATTCTTCTAAAAAAATAAGGAACGATTGCTCGCTCCTTGTTTTTTCTTTTTATTCTGCTTTCTCAGCAGCATTCTTTTTCTGAGCAGGTTTCTTAGCCGGTGCTTTTTTAGCAGGAGCTTCTTCTGCTTCTTCAACAACGGCAGCTTCCTCTGTTACATCAATGATTTCAAGCTCATCATCGCATTCAAAGAAATCGTTGTCATCAAAATATTCAGGCTCTTTCTTATCAGTAAGCTTCTGAATTGCAAAATAAATTGCAGCAGCTATTCCGGCAATAGCAACAATAGCGCCGATAACTTTTAAAAACTTATTCATAGGTTTACCCTCCAACCGTCAATTTTTTTATAAGTATATTATATATTCATTGCATATCAAAGTCAAGCCATAAAAAATGAACAAAAAAATAACTCCCGCTTTAGCAGGAGTTTCATTTTTTTAAATTAAGCTTTGTTAAGCTTTGAAGCAAGATTGCTCTTCTTTCTTGCAGCTGTGTTCTTATGGATAAGATTTTTAGCAGCAGCCTGGTCAATCTTCTTAACAGCAGTTTTAACTACAAGCTCTTTATCGTCAGCGTTTGCTTCGATAGCAGCGTTAGCTTTTTTGATTGCTGTTTTAAGTGCAGTGTTAGTTGCTTTGTTGTTTGCAGCCTTTTTAGCCTGAACCTTTACTCTTTTCTTAGCTGATTTAATATTTGGCATATTTTTCACTCCTTTAGCGGATAATAATTTTAAGGGCGTACGCCCAATATCTTTTAAATGCTTAAACATAGTAG
>JAIDLO010000162.1 GCA_029050995.1 Eubacterium sp.
TAATTAAGGAGGTCATATAATTATGGCGCTTAAATCATCTAATAAAACTGATGTAAACACTTATGAACTTGCGATCACGATCAGCAGTGAAGATTTTTGTGAAGCTTGCAAAAAAGCTTTCTTAAAGGAAAGAAAGAACATTCAGCTTCCCGGCTTCAGAAAAGGCAAAGCAACTATGGGAATGGTTGAAAAAATGTATGGTGAAGCAACCTTCTATGAGCAGGCTCTCGATATGCTTTATCCTGAAACAGTAGCTGCTGCATTCAAAGAAGCAGAACTCAATGTTGTTGATACAGCAGATGTAAATGTTCCTGTTATGAGCAAGGCTGAGGGTGTTGAAATTACGATGACAGTTACTACATATCCTGAAGTTAAGCTTGGCGAATACAAAGGTCTTAAGGCTGCTAAACTTCCTGTTGAAGCAACAGACGAAGATATTGATAATGAAATTGCGCAGATGCAGAAGAGAAATTCTCGCCTTATTGATGTAACAGACAGAGCTGCTGAAATGGGCGATACAGCTACAATCGACTTTGAAGGCTTTACTGATGGTGTTGCTTTTGACGGCAGTAAAGGCGAAAACTATCCACTTGAGCTTGGTTCAGGCAGCTTTATTCCTGGATTTGAAGAGCAGGTTGCAGGACACAAGATTGATGAAGAATTTGATGTTAATGTAACATTCCCAGAGGAATATGCAGCAGAGCTTGCAGGCAAGGAAGCTGTATTTAAATGTAAAATTCATGAAATCAAGGCAACAGAACTTCCTGAGCTTGATGATGAATTCGCAAAGGATGTTTCAGAATTTGATACTCTTGATGAACTTAAAGCAGACATCAAGAAAAAGATAGAGGAAAAGAAAGAAAATAACGCTAAAACTGATATTGAAAACCAGCTTCTTGAGCAGGTTGTTGAGGGAATGGAAGTTGAAATTCCTGAATGTATGTTTGTTCAGAGAAATGATGAAATGATGCAGGAGTATTCCTATCAGCTTCAGAACAGTGGCATTGACCTTGATACATATCTTCAGTATATGGGCCAGGATAAGGAAACCTTTAAGGCTTCTCTTCGTGAAGGTGCTGAAAAGCAGGTTAAATTATCTCTTGCGCTTACTGCAGTTATTGCTGCTGAAAAGATTGAGCCTACTGAAGATGAAATCAATGCAGAAGCAGAGAAAATCGGCGCAAGCTACGGTATGGACGCAGAGCAGGTTAAGAAAGCAGTTTCAGTTGCTCGCATTGCAGAAGATGTAGCAAGAAATAAGGCTGTTGATTTAATCGTTAATTCAGCAGTTGTTGAATAATTTATTAAAGGTAGTGATTTTATGGCATTAGTTCCTTATGTTGTTGAGCAGACAGGAAACGGCGAACGCTCAATGGATATTTTTTCCCGTCTTTTAAATGATAGAATTATCGTTCTTTCAGACGAGGTAAACGCACAGACAGCTTCACTTGTTGTTGCTCAGCTTCTTTTCCTTGAAGGACAGGATAGTGAAAAGGATATCAGCCTTTATATCAATTCTCCGGGCGGCTCTGTAACAGACGGCTTGGCTATTTATGATACAATGCAGTATATCAAATGTGATGTTTCAACCATTTGCGTTGGTATGGCTGCATCTATGGGCGCTTTTCTTCTTTCAAGCGGAACAAAAGGAAAGAGAATTGCTCTTCCAAACAGTTCTATTTTAATTCATCAGCCGCTCATCGGCGGTCACGGCTTAACAGGCCAGACAACCGATATTGAAATTGCAGCTAAGAATTTAGTTCAGACAAAAGAAAGATTGAACAGAATTCTTGCTGAAAACTGCGGTAAAACAGTTGAAGAGCTTGCAAGAGATACAGACAGAGATAATTGGCTTACTGCTAATGAAGCGCTTGAATATGGACTTGTTGATAAAGTAATCGACAGAAGATAATACGGAGTATTCTTATGGCAAGAGACGATGATAGAAATTATATGGCAAGATGTTCATTCTGCGGAAAATCAGAATCGATGGTTCATAAACTGATTGAAGGCCCCGGTGTTTTCATTTGTGATGAATGTATTAATCTTTGCAATGATTTAATTGAAAAATCTGTTCCTTCGGCAAGAGCAACAACTCATAGAAGTGAGGATGATATTGTTCTTCCGAAGCCAGAGGAAATCAAGAATAAGCTTGATGAATATGTAATCGGACAGGATGATGCTAAAAAAGCGCTTTCTGTTGCTGTTTACAATCATTATAAAAGAATTTATTCTAATGTTACGGATGATGTTGAGCTTCAGAAAAGCAACATTCTGCTTCTTGGACCAACAGGTGTCGGCAAAACAATGCTTGCACAGACGCTGGCTAAAATTCTGAATGTTCCTTTTGCAATCGCAGATGCAACAACATTAACAGAAGCAGGCTATGTAGGCGAGGATGTTGAAAACATTCTTTTAAGATTAATTCAGGCAGCTGACTTTGATATCGAAAAAGCACAGCGCGGCATCATTTATGTTGATGAAATTGATAAGATTTCAAGAAAATCTGAAAATCGTTCCATTACTAGAGATGTAAGCGGAGAGGGTGTTCAGCAGGCACTTTTGAAAATCCTTGAGGGTACTGTTTCCAATGTTCCTCCGGGAGGCGGCAGAAAGCATCCTCAGCAAGAATTTATTCAGATTGATACTTCAAATATTCTTTTCATTTGCGGCGGTGCTTTTGACGGAATTGATAAGGTTATTCAAAAGCGTGTAGGCTCAAAATCAATGGGCTTTGGCGCAGAAATTGAAGATAAAACAATTGATGAAACCGATATTCTTAAAAAAGCTGTTCAGCATGACTTAGTTAAATACGGCCTTATTCCTGAACTTATCGGAAGAATTCCTGTTATAACCGTGCTTGAAAATCTTGATAAAGATGCGCTTGTAAGAATTATGATTGAGCCTAGGAATTCAATTTTGAAGCAGTATACAAAGCTCTTTGAAATGGATGATGTTATGCTTGAATTCAAAAAGGATGCGCTTGATGCTGTAGCTGAAATTACACTTGAAAGAAAAACAGGTGCAAGAGGATTAAGAAGCGTTCTTGAAGGGGCTTTAAGTGATTTGATGTATAAAATTCCAAGCGATCCAACAGTTGAAAAGGTAATCATAACTGAGGATTGCGTTCGAAACGGCGCTGAACCAATCGTTTTAAAGAATCCGAAAAGGGAAGCTAAGAATTTAACAATTTCATCATTAAAAAATGCTTAATTCATTAAAAAGCAAGGTTGATACCTTGCTTTTTTT
>JAIDLO010000163.1 GCA_029050995.1 Eubacterium sp.
AAATAATCGAGCAGCTTCCCGATTTAAAAATTTCGATCGGGAATTTCTGTATGGTAACCACAAACGGCTGGAAAGAGCAGATTAAACTTGCACAAAATAAAAATGTTTATATCGAAAGCGGCGGAATCACATGGCTTTTCAACAGTGAGTTTTATCCGTATCCGTCAGCCATTAAAGCGATTAACGAAGCGGCTGAAATCTGCGGCTTTGACAAGCTGATGTGGGGCAGCGATTATCCGCGCACTATGGTTGAAATAACCTATAAAATGAGCTTTGATTTTATCCTTAAATCAAATAATATCTCGGAAAATGATAAAGAAAAATTGCTTTATAAAAATGCAAAAGCGTTTTACGGCTTTGAGAATTTAACACCAATTAAACCGATAAAACATATGCTTTAAAAACAAAAACCAAGGTAGTAGATAAACATACTATCTTGGTTTTTTTAATTCATAATCTTAAATTCATCAATGTTCTATAATGTATTCTCCGCTTGCAGAAACGGTTTCAGCATTGCTTTTAAGAACTAATTTCCCTTTTGCTTTGTTCGGATAATCAAGGTTAAATATGATTTTATCATTTTCCCGCTTCCACATTACGGAAACTTTGCCAAACACACTATTGAATTCAGCTTTTGCAAAATTCATATCGCTTGGAAAATGCGGTTCAATATTGATTTGATCCGCATTTACTTTTATGCCGCAAATCTGTTCCATAAAGAACGCGCTGAAATTTCCCCAAAAATGATGATTATGAGAAGATAACCCGTCAGATTCCTCAAACCCTTCACATAATGCAGTATCTCCATTATTGACCCATTGCATATATGACGGACTTGTTGGATTTTTAAGCATTTTCATAGCAGTATCTATTTCGCCGTTTTCAGCTAAAACATGAAAAATGACTCTGCCGCCAAGCACCCCTGTATCTATGTGATCATCCGTTTCTTTGATTCTTTCAAGCAAAACAGACATTGCGGAATTCAGTTCATCCGCATTGATAATGCCATAGTATATGCCCATTGCTTGCGAGGTTTGGCAGTTGCCTGCGAAAGTATAAGTACTTGTATCAAAAAGATGCTTTCTTATATTTTCTCTGATAGTCTGCGCAAATTTATTGCAATAGTCACGATTAATACGATCCCCAATTGCGTTAAACAGCTCTGCTGCCTTTTTGGAAATATCATAAGCTTCAATGCTGTCAGTTAAAATTAACGGTGCTTTCATAGGACTGTGCGGTGCACACCAATCGCCCAGACCGATTGCAAGCAGACCATTCTCATCAAGCCGTGTTTTCAAATATTTAATGTACTTTAAAATGTATGATGAACACGCTTCAAATGCAGAAATATCATTTCGCTTCTGCCAGATCTGATAAGGCAGTTCCGTTATTACACTATCCCATGCAGGGCCGTTTCCCCAATCAAAGCCCCAGCCTGCTGTTGGTACAATACCGGGCAAAGCACCCTTTTCATTTTGCGCCTTGCAGATTTCAACAAGCCACTGCTTGTAGTTATCAGTCGGTTCAAAATACAACAATGTATGTGCACTTGAAAGTGCCGCATCTGCTGTCCAACCATTTTTCTCTCTGTGCGGACAATCCGTAGGAAAATGATGAAAGTTAGATAAAGTAGAATTAAGGCACATTTTATGCAGCGTGTTCAGCTTTTCATCATCACATTCAAAAGTGCCGACATTACCCAAATCTGTGTTAAAAACAATATAGGTAAGCAAATCATTTGTTGCCCGATTTTCATTTATACCCTCAACCTTAACATATCTGAAACCATGATAAGTAAAGCTCGGCTGCCATATATTTTCGCCGTCTTTGCAGATATAAACATCCTGTTGAAAATATTGATCAGCAATATTAGAAAAAGTTGTATTTTCTTTTGAAAATTTACCATTAACTAAGATTTCGCCGAATGTGAGTGTTATCTTCTGACCTGCTTTTGCATTGATGTTAAGCCTGCACACACCAGATGTATTTATACCAAAATCATAAATATATGCCTGATCCTCTTGCCATATTTTTATTGGCTTCAGTTCATCACGAACGGTTATAGGCTTCGCAATGGACAATCTTTTTTCGCCTTTTGGCGATGAAACTAAAACTGCATTGCTCCACTCCGAGTTTTCTTTCGTGGCATCATAAATCTCGCCGAGACGCAAATCATCAGATCGGATTTTAGAGGGTTTTGTAAGAACACTTTCATCAGCCTCAATGATTTCCTGTGTGCCGTCTTTATATGTAATTTCAACCGCAAACGCCAATTTAGGAGATGAACGGAAAGCCGCTTTTTCAAGTTCCCATTGAAATCCGCCGAATGCATTCTGCATACCATTACCCAAAAGGAATTTGAACTCATTTTTCATTACGAGTAAGTCAGTGATATCATAATTATCATAAAATACAACATCATCCGAGTTCGTAATATATGGGCTGAGAAAGCCTTTCGTTATGCGGTTTCCGTTTAGAAACAGCTCATAAAAGCCAAGACCGCAAACAGTAATTTCAGCCTTTTCAATATCTCCGCTTAAATGAATATCTTTCTTAAACCAAGGGGCAGGAATTCTGTTTTCAAATGTAGAAAAATCCTGACTAATACTAATAAACTTGTTTGATAAAACAATTTCTAATCCCCAGCATCTCTCAAAATTCAATATAATTAATTTGTGTCAATAAATTAATTATATCATAAGAAAAAATTAATTCAATATTGAACCAACTTTGCACTTAACAGATTTTTTCACTTTAATATGATAAAGCTGTATCGCAAATAGATTGTGATACAGCTTTCTTTCATTACATAATACTATTAGATTTCCGGTAAAACATTTTCTTCCTCTTCTACACTTTCAGCAGGGCTGTAAAATGTTCGTTCAAATTCACGGAACATTCTTGTAATCGGAAGACGAATAACACCTCTGAGATATCTTTCTCTGCTCGCAAATCTGGTAAGCGAACGATTTATTCTGAAATATTCATCATTCTTTCTTCTGAATTCACTGTAGGTTATAACCTCGCTGGCAATAACATTTTCATTAACAACATCAGCATTCGGGTTAAATCCTGCACTGATTCCCAAACAGAACCAAAGATATAATTCAATTTCTTTCGGCACAGGAAACTGCCTTCCGTTTATCGTTACAGTTGATAACTCGTCATAAAGGAATGCAGGGATTTGTTTGCCGTTAATGACAAGCATCGGCAATTTTCTGCGAACAATTGAATAATCATCATAATTTGACAATTCGCTCATTTTCATGCCTTCCTCGGTACTTCTCTTTTCCTCAAAGGCATTTTTTATAATTGGTAAAATATTGCTTGGATTTATTTCGTGCTCTTCAAGATATGCATAATAATCGTCAAAGTTGATTTTTGCATCATTATAAGAAAGCCACTTTTCCAATACCTGGCTGCCAACCTTCAATTCGCCGAATAAATCGCGGCGGATTTTCATTAATGCGCAAGGAACAAGATTTTTATAAAGCACACGGAAGCTGTTTGATCTGCATTTCCAGGCAATCTGAAGCTTGCGTGCCTTGGCTTTATTTGGATTGTCATACTTATTCTGCCTTAAATGAATATTAACGCGAATGCATTTGTTAACTGCCTGATATGGTTTTCTTAAATTCATATAAAAAGAATTTGTGTTCAGATATCGAGCAACAAATGCCCTTTTATTCTTTGTATTGGATATGCTTTCAAAGTATCTTCCTTCCTTTGAAAAGCCTTCCATAACCTTGTAGAATTTTCTGATGTTTTCAGTATCCATAGAAATATTGGCTTCGTAACTGCCGCTTTTTATACTGTTTGAAAGATAACCATCACGAGCAATCGTACCCTCAACGCAATATTCTATGTTATTTTCTTTACATATATCATCAATTTCTTCCAGCAGTTCAAAAACTGCTTCACTAATATCTCTCATTTATTCCACCATCATAAATTCTTTATTGCCTGTTTTTTTGTAAATATCAAGGAGCATCATACCATTTCGGGTATTATTATGCGCAGCGGCATATGCTTCGTTTGCCTGCTCTGTTTCTCCGCAATAGTAATGGCAGTCGCCAAGAAGCTTGAACAGCTCGCCATCATTCGTGCTCTCGATTTCCTTTTCCAATTCAGCTTTCAGCTGATTGAGCTGATCAGAGCTATCTTTTGCTTGCTCCAGCTTAATTGTATAAAGGTTTCTTTTATAAAGAATATTATTTTTGAATTCATCACTTATTTCAGCTAATTCTTCGCCGGCACCCTGAATGTCATCATAATCATAAATGCATTGAGAAACATTTCTGAAACGGCGTGCAAGCTCAATAAGCTTTAACATTTTAGAATCTTTAAACTCAATACCATTCAGCTGATATCTGGTAGACAAAGCAATTACCTTTGAATATAAGCCTTTAAGCAATAAGCTTAAGAAATAAGGATATATTCTTTCTTCATCAACACGGATAATTTCATAATATTTTTTGGATGAAGGAGAGAACAGGAAGCTGTCTATAGAATTATAGAATAAATCTATTGCTTTCCAATCTCTGTTCTTTACAGCTGTTTTGATTTTTTCTGTGTTTTCATCCCATAAAATATTTAATTCATCCTCTAAAAACAAGCGCTTAAGCTCAAGTCTGCTTTTTACATACTGCTCACGCTTAATGAGCGTTTTCATTAAGCGGCGCTTATTCTTTTTATAGGCTTTAAAGATTGAAGGTCTGTCCAATCTCTGCATATAGTCATTTACATAAACTTCAAACGGAGTGGTTAAATCCATAAATGAATTATGCGTAACCTGCTCATTAGCCTCAGGAATATACATCCATGTATCGCCATAGGCAATTCGGAAAATTTCCTCAGCATGCTCTGCTACATAGAATTCCCTGTCTTCAAACAATTGCAGTCTTGGGGTGCCGAACATTCTCTTATCATACATCAATATACGCAGACCCCAACGCATACAAAATACTTCGCAATCCTCTTCGGAATACTGGAAAAGTATATTTTCTAATTTTTTCAGCGTAGCCTTCAGACCGATTTTCTTGCTCATTTTGTAATAATGATTATAAAGCTTATAATCAAAATACGAATCAGGATTAATAACACCTCTGTTTACAACAAAATAAGGCGTAATTAACTCGGTATAGACAAGCAAATGTCTTTTAAAATTATCCTTTTCCTTTTCATCAATCGGCATTGGATCCATAATAAGCATCTCAATATGCTGTCCGGCAGCTTTACCGCACAGCATCTGGGATCTGTATATTAATGTTGTATTGCAATTGACATATCTTGGGATAGGATTGCAATAGTAATCGGTATTGTTCATCGTAACAATACTGCGGCTTTCAAGATTGGTGTTCTCAAGAACCTTTTCAAGCTTGAGCCAATTCTCTCTCGTAATATATAAATCTATATCATCATCCCAGGGAAGGAATCCCTGGTTTCTGACTGCACCAAGTGCAGTTCCGCCGGCAAGATAGTATATTATATCATTTTTTCTGCAAATATCATCCAGCTCGATAAGCATCTCATAAAGATTGCTTTGTACCTCATTCATCTGTTCTTTTACTCTCCGTTATAACCAATATCTTTCTGTTGGGCCCATAGTTAATTTTTCATCTTCAACATCTGAAAATTCATTATAAAGCATTGCTGCTGCATAAATATCATGGAGTGACATACCAACATAATATGCTAAAATTCTTTCATCATCATTTTCTCTTCCGGGCTTCTCGCCGCGTAAAACTTCTGATGTTTCTGCAAAGCTCTTGAATTCATTAAAATACTTGAAGCCTGAAACCTGTGCAGTATCGTCTCCGTAAACCTTATCAAAATCACGGTCACAATTCTGGAATCCGCGCAAATGCACAGGAAGAACAAGGCAGCCCTTTTTGAACCAATCAAGCTCGCCGATAAAGTCTTCCGTATAAGTAATACTTGAAATGACAACATCGCTGCCCTTGATGATTTCTTCTGTAGTATCTACAATTTCAAACTCAACATTCGTATATCTCTTGAAACGCTCAACCATTTTTTCAGCGTGGTCTTTGTATTTCAATAACTTGATATGCATAGGTCTGTCTTTAAAGTGTGCAAGTGTAACCTCTAATGTAGCAACACCGATATTGCCAAAGCCCATAATACCAATTTCTTTGAAATCCTTTACTGCGTAAAGCTCTATAGCATGAGCTGCAGCAGCACCTGTTCTCATAGCCGTAATCATATTGGCATCCATAATTGCCTTAAGCGTTCCAGTTTTGTAATCATAAAGCAGAAGCTGGCTTTCAAGAGAAGGTGTTCTGCCCAAGAATCTGTTAACAACTTTAACACCCATTACATCTGCCATAGGAATAATACTTGGCATTGTGTTGAAATATGTTCCGTTTTCCATATGAATGCTTGTTTTAGCAGGCATAATGAATTTATCTTTATTCTTTAAAACAGTGTCAACCCATTCATACCATAAGTTCGGATCGAGATTTAAGTCTTCAATCATTTTATGTGTAATAATTTTCATAGCTGATAACTCTCCTCAATGTATTATTTGAAATTGCTTAGAATAAAATTCCTCTTTTTTCTAAATCCTTAAGTGCATTTACAAGCGTTTCGTTATCCTCAATTGTAAGCGCACCGATGTGACCGACACGGAATACCTTATCTTTAAGCTCGCCGCCGTTCGGGCAAACCCAGATGTTATATTCATCCTTTAAAATAAGGAAAATATCATTTGCAGATGCACCCTTCGGAGCAAGCGGCGTTACTGCATTTGACAGTGAATTGGATACAATTTCCAACGGTAAATCCTTAATACGATTTCTGAAATCCTCTGCTAGAGCAGCGATTTTAGCGCGTTCACTGTCTACGCCACCATTTTCTTTAATATTCTTAAGTCTTTTATTGATTTGTCTTAAAATAGAAACAGCAGGTGTAAACGGCGTTTGTCCTCTTTCGCCATTGCTCAGAGCGCTCTTCAAATCAAAGTACATAGATTTCACATTGTTGCCTTCAACGCGTTTTACAGCCTTTTCACTTAAAACGATTACTGATATTCCGGGCGGGCAGGCTAAAGCCTTTTGTGAACCTGTTATCATAACATCAACATTGTTCTTTGCCAAATCTATTTCGTCTGCAAGGAAAGAGCTTATTGCGTCAACAACGAAGAACATTCCATTCTTTTTGCAGAACTCTCCAAGCATGTCCAAATCATAGTGAACACCTGTTGAGGTTTCGTGAATGTTAACAACAAGACCTGTGTAGCCCTTGTTATCATACTGATATAACTCATCATATGTGAGTGCTTTTCCGAACTCCAGATTGATATCTGTATGCTTTATATCGTGAATATCACAAATCTGTGAAAAACGCTGACCGAAGCCACCGCCGACAATAACAAGAACATTATCATTCTCATCAAATGTATTCATAACTACAGCTTCCATTGATGCTGTACCTGAGCCTGTAATGAATACTGTTCTTGCATTTTCGCCTGCGTTTGTAAATTCAAGCATCAGCTTTTCATTTTCTTTCATTATTTCTGAGAATTCAGCCGTACGAAAATATGGTACCTGTTCAGCACCTATTGCTCTTACTGAATCTTCACTTTGTACCGGTCCAACAGTAAAATTAATCATGGTTAAACTCCTTTTTTATATTCCAAAAATTGGGCGTTATCGCCATTATGCCAATTACGCCCAAAAGTTATTTATATTATTCAGTTATATGGTTTTCTGAGCCAACATAATGCAATATTCTCTCATAATCATCCAAGAAATCAATTTCAGACCAGAAGCAGCCGTCAATATCCATTGTGCTGATTAACTCGGTTTTCTCATCTGTAAAAGAATATAATACATTTTCCCACCAAGCAGAATACTCCTGATTATCAATCAAGGTTTCAAGTCTTTCCTTGAATTTAGGAGCAAAGCTCTTAGAAATTTTGGCCATGCCGACATATTCGCAGCTACGGTCCTCAAGCGGAATATCTTTACCATATCTGATAACTCGATTATCCTTATTCAGCTTGAAGAAATAATCGCCTTCTTTAACACGGCTTTTATCAGATACAAGAACAACCTCATTCGGATTGTTAATCAGATTATCAAGAATCTCATCTGAGAAAAATACATCTGCATTCATAACGATTAAATCATCATCAATTTCATCCTTTGCGAACCAAAGGCTTGCAATGCTGTTTGTTACAGCATAAAAAGGATTGTAATAGTATTGCACAGGAAGACCTTCAAGCGCTTTATAAATATGGTCATATTTAAAACCAACACATACTACAGGCTGAATGCCTTTCTGAAGCATTGTTTCAACAGTAGTTCTGATTAATGATTTTTCATCCTTAACAGGAAGCGTGCTTTTCGGGATTTCCTTGATGAATTTTGAAATTCTTGTGCCTCTTCCGGCAGCTAATAATATTGCTTTCATAATTCCCCTCTTATTTTGTGACAAATTACTGTATTTAATTTACGCACACATTATATCAAACTTTATAATGCTTGTCAATAATACAAACAATGCGAATTATATAATAAAATAAAGAATCAGGTTAGCTGCTAAAAAGGCAATATTCACTGCCGTAAAAACGAGTAAATATTTGCTGTTATTGATTTTCTCCTGCTGAACAAATCTAAATGAAATCAGACTTGCCATTGATGCAATCAATGTTCCGAGCCCGCCGATATTAACACCGATAAGTAAAGCACGAACATTATCGGTAAAGCCCGACAGGAGTATTGCGGCAGGAACATTTGAAATAATCTGGCTTGCAGCAATACCTGTTATGACTTCATTGCCTGCAACGATGCTATAAAGAAAATCACTAATGCTTTGAATGCTTCCAAGATTACCTATAAAAATAAACAAAAATACAAAAGTGAAAAGAAGACTGTAATCAACTTTTAAGAAAACTTTTCTGTTAAAAATCAAAACAGATACCACAACCACGGCAAGTAGAACCAGAAAATGAACAAACCTGAAAACACAGAATAATGCGCATAAAAACAATATACAATAGAGAATTGTTCGTTTCAAATCCGGCTTTTCCATTTTGAAATCATCATTAAATTGAACAGCTTCTTTTCCTGAAAAAAGAGAGGCTATTATCAGAAATAAAAGTGACAGCAATGCATATGGAAAAATTGTTTTTACAAAATCCACAATACCGATATTAAATGCTGAAACAAGATATAAATTCTGCGGATTTCCGATCGGGGTAAGCATACTGCCGAGATTGGCAGCAATTGTTTCAAGCACAACAACATAAATTAATTTTCTCTGCAAGCCCGCCATATTCAATGTGATAATCGTAAACGGAACAAATGTAATCAGTGCAACATCATTTGTAATAATCATTGAACTGAAAAAGCAAAGCAATACAAAAGTCAACACCAAATGAACAATGTTTTTTACATGAATTAAAAGCTTATGCGCAAGTATTTTGAATATACCAAGCGCGTTCAAACCTGCCATAATTATCATTAAACAAAACAGCAAGGATATTGTTCGAAAATCTATATATTCTATGTACTTTTCAGACGGAGCAACAAAAAATGCAGATATCAGCGCCAATAAAAACGACAGTACAACTACTATTTCATTTTTTAAAAATTCAGATAACTTTTTTAATTTATTCACATATTCTCCCGTAATGATGATTACATCCGTGTTTTTATACATTTCAAGATTATACATATTATTTTTACGATTTTCAATAAAACTTGCAAATTCTTTAAATATGTTTCAAAGATATGCTGTTATGGTCAGAACTAAAAAAATCACAGGCAACAGCTAAATGCTATTGCCTGCATTAGTTTTAATTATTAACAATACCTTTCAGTTTTTCATAACATAGATTTCTGAAAACCTGAAAATATTTTCTGACATTATTTTGACCGATTACATAAATATTAGGCATATAACGCATTCTCTTTTGAGAATACTTTATCCGCTCAATACCATTATCAAACGCTGTATGATTGCTTAAAACAACTTCAACATTATGCTTTTCGGTCTGTTCAATAAAATAATCCAAAGATTTCATATAGGTAGCAATACCATGCAAATCCATTGGTGGAGCAGAACCACCCCATAATGCAGCTTTATACTCAATTCCGTTTTCTGATACATTAAAGATATAACTCAATCCACCCGGAGTATGCCCGGGTGTTTCAAACACATAAATTGATTTGTTACCAAGACTTATAATATCTCCGTGCTGAACATAAACATCAATATCAAAATCTTTTTGTATATCTGTCCTTAACGGATTATTCTGCCAAAAATCATCATCCGTTTTTGAAAGATATGTTTTTGCTCTATAGTGCTCCACAAACCATTTTCCGCAGCCTGTATGGTCAAGATGTCCGTGTGTTAAAACTAATTTTTTGATATCATCAGGATTCCAGCCAATATTTTTAATAGCAGAAATGATAGCATTATATGCATCTTCGCAAGGCCATATTGCATCAATCACAATCAGACCTTCATCTGATTTCAAAACAAAGCAATTCGTTTCTTTTTGAGCGACAATCAGCAAATCATCAAAAATCAGCGAATGGATAAAATATGACATATCCTCCATTGCTTGAAATGTATCCTTTGTAATCATCGGTTTATCTAATAAATTCATTTATATACTCCTTTAATGCTTAATTACTAAAACATCATACAGAGCTCGAATTCATCAAATAATTATATTTAATTTTCAGTGATGAATTATTCTACTCTGTACAATGTTCATCTTTCATTTGTACAGAGCAAATTCGGTTTTTAGGCGGTTTAATCCAAAAATTTTCCATATTACATCCCTCAGATATTAATGTAAAACAATATATAAAGTTAATTAACAAATTAGAATTTGACGTACTAATATTCGGCTACTTCGTGTATGTTCCGCCAGTATTTTCTCGATTGAGAGTTCCCTCAACTTCAATCAAAAGACATTTAACTAATGTATTGC
>JAIDLO010000164.1 GCA_029050995.1 Eubacterium sp.
ATTCTTTCCTCTTGATTTTTAATCTTCTTATTAGCTCTTTATATATTAACTACAATGATATAATAACAATAATACATAATCAAGATTTTATTTCATACATTATGCACATATACCGATTTTGTTTATTTAATGATAAAAGCCGAGAGCATTTTATGCTTTCGGCTTTTATGTTATATTACTTTAAAAGTGATTTATACATCTTAATGTATTCATTTGCTGATTTGCCCCAGCTCATATCACAAAGGAGTGCACGCTCAACAAGCGTTTTCCAATACTCTTTATTATTGAAAGCATCAATACCTCTGTAAATTGCGCCGAGCATATCGTAAGCATCATAGGTCTGGAATGTAAATCCGTTTCCTTCGCCGTCGCCGCTATCTGTAATAGAATCGCGCAGACCGCCTGTTTCACGAACGATCGGCAATGTGCCGTATCTGAGTGCAACCATCTGTGAAAGTCCGCAAGGCTCGCTCTTACTTGGCATTAAGAATAAATCAGCGCCTGCATAAATCTTTCTTGCAAGATCGGGAACAAAGCCAAGACGAAGACCAAACTTATCCGGATATTTATCGTGAAGCTCACGGAAGAAGCTTTCATACTGCCATTCGCCTGAACCAAGAACAATATACTGAACATTTCTTTCCCAAAGGCTCTTTTCAAGTACCTCTTTCATAAGGTCAACACCCTTATGACCAACAAGTCTTGTAACAATACCAATAATAGGAACATTCGGATCAACATTAAGCCCCATTGCTTTCTGAAGCTCTTCTTTGTTCTTAGCCTTTGCAGAGAAATCTTCTGCATTGTAGTTTTCCCAAAGAGCAGGGTCTGTTTCCGGATTATAGCTGTCTGTATCAATACCATTCAAGATACCGCAAAGCTTCCAGTTTCTTTGATTTAAGATAGGATCAAGTCCGTGTGAATACCAAGGATCAAGAATTTCCCTTGCATAGCTTGGAGAAACGGTTGTAACCTTGTTTGCACACTCGATACCTGCTTTTAAGAAATTAACAAGTCCGTCATACTGGATAAGGTTGTAATGCTCAGGGGAAATGCCGAGAACATCCTCAAGAAGTTCGTTGCCGTATTTACCCTGATACTGAATATTGTGGATTGTGAATACAGTTTTGATATTTTCAAAGCCCATCTGATTTGCATAATAACAGCTGTAGTAAAGCGGCGTTAATGCACTCTGCCAGTCATTACAATGAATAATATCAGGCTTCCAGCCGATTGCAGGGATAATTTCAATTGCTGCTCTTGCAAAGAATGCAAATCTTTCGGCATCATCATAATGGCCGTAAATACCGTCTCTTTTGAAATAATACTGGTTATCAAGGAAATAGAAAACAACGCCGTTGAGCTTAGCTTCAAAAATACCGCAGTACTGACGGCGCCAGCTTACAGGAACAGAAATGGATGTAATAAATTTCATTTTATCCTTATATTCCTGCTTGATAGAATCATAAAGCGGCATAACAACGCGGCAGCCGATTAATCTTTTGCGAAGTGCGATAGGAAGCGAGCCTGCTACATCGCCCAAACCGCCTGATGCCATCCAAGGATTTGCTTCTGATGATACAAATAATACTTTCATTTTTATCCTCCGTTGTTAAATCCTTGTACCCTTTGAAAGAGAAACAGGGAAGGTTGGTGCGCCTGAAAGCTCAACACCATTCTTGATATTAACATTTTTATCTGCGATAACGCAGTTTAATTTCGCATTTTCGCCAACAACAGTATCCTGCATTAAAATGGAATTCTTAACAACTGCACCCTTGCCGATTTTAACGCCCTTGAAAATGATTGAATTTTCAACAGTTCCGTCAATAATACAGCCGTCTGCAGCAAGAGAATTTGTAAATCTGGATTCGTGGCCGTAAAGAGAAGGCATATCGTCTCTTTCCTTTGTGCAGATCGGGGAATCCGCTTTGAAAAGCTTGTTTCTGTTGTCTTTTTCAAGAAGCTTCATTGAAACATCATAGTATGCCTGAACGGATGAAAGTGTGCCGACAAAGGCATCCGTTGCATCATAAGCATAAATTTTAAGGTTTTTAGCATTTGCCATTATAATGTTTCTCTGGAATGAAATTTCATTCTTTGAATGTGCTGTTGTAACAAGAGATTCAAGAAGATATTTTTTCATTATGATGATATTAACACTGTGGAAAATATCTCCGTCCTCTGTTCTGTCAAGGCTCATTTCGGTAATTTTGCCGTCTGCCTCAACCTTATCAAAGCAGAGAATAGAACCGATACCCTCCGGCATTGGTGCTTTAACACCAACGATTGTAATATCAGCATTTGTTGCTTCGTGTGCATCAAAAAGTGCTTCATAATCAAGAGATAAAACATTGTTGCAATCGCTCAGAACAACATAGGTCTGATTGCTCTGCTCTAAAAATCCCTTGTTTCCGTAAATTGCATCTATTCTGTTGCCCCACATTGCGGCTGAGCCGACATTGAAAGGCGGAAGTATAAATAAGCCGTCATTTTTTCTGCTTAAATCCCAAGGCTTACCTGTTCCTACATGGTCCATAAGGGATTGGAAATTGGCGTTTGTAATAACCCCGATTTTTGTTATTCCGCTTTCAACCATATTGGAAAGCGGGAAGTCGATTAATCTGTATCTTGAGCAGAATGGTACAGAGCCCATTGTTCTCATTGCTGTTAAGCTGTCAAGTGCTTCTTCGTGAATGTTTGCAAAAACCATTCCTAAAACTGTTTTTCCATTCATGGCTTATACCTCCTCTCCTGATTTTATCATGACGCCCGGTTCAACCTCTTTGCCGCTTGTAATAACAGCATCTGAGCCGACAACGGCAATACCCCAGTTTTCCGGATTTTCAAGATGTTCAGGAATTTCTCCTATTTTAGCATCTGTTTCAACAACCGCATTTTCAGCAACGATTGAATAATAAACCTTTGCGCCCTTTTTAATTGTTGCGCCCGGCATAATTACGCTGTATCTTACATCAGCGCCCTCTTCAATCGTTACATCGCTGAAGATAACGCTGTAGTCAACATTTCCCTCAATTTCGCAGCCCTCGGATACGGAAGAATGCTCAACGGTTGCATTCTTTCCAATGTACTGCGGAGGAGACATAGGATTTCTGCTGTAGATTCTCCAGCTCTTATCGCTCAGATCAAGGTCAACATTCGGGTTGATGATGTCAAGGTTTGCTTCCCAAAGAGAATCAATTGTTCCAACATCCTTCCAATAGCCCTTGAATGGGAAAGCAAACATTCTTTCGCCTGCATCAAGCATTGTTGGAATAATATTTTTACCGAAATCGTTTGAAGAGCCTTCGGTGTTTTCATCCTGGATTAAGTATTGCTTCAACTTGTCCCAGCTGAATACATAAACACCCATTGAAGCCTTGTTTGATTTTGGCTCAGCAGGCTTTTCTGCGAATTCATAAATTCTATCGTCATCATTTGTTGCAAGAATACCAAAGCGTGATGCTTCCTCCCAAGGAACTTCAAGCACTGCAATTGTGCAGGCTGCATCATTCTTTTTGTGGAAATCAATCATTTTTGCATAATTCATTTTGTAAATATGATCGCCCGAAAGGATAACAACATATTCGGGATCATATTTCTCAATGAAATTGATGTTCTGATAAATTGCGTTTGCCGTACCTTTATACCATTCTGCACCGCCGATTGCTTCATAAGGCGAAAGTACATGAACACCGCCGTTTTGTCTGTCTAAATCCCAAGGCTGTCCGTTGCCGAGGTAATCGTTCAGCTCAAGCGGCTGATACTGCGTAAGAACACCAACCGTGTAAATACCGCTGTTAACGCAGTTTGAAAGCGGGAAATCTATAATTCTGTATTTACCGCCATATGGAACTGCAGGCTTTGCTATATTTTTGGTAAGTACGCCAAGACGACTTCCCTGACCGCCTGCAAGCAGCATTGCAACAACATTTGATTTGCGTGCCATAAATTTTTTCCTCCTTAAAATATATAAATATTTATTTCTTTTTTGTTGATGTATTATTTGCTTTTTCCAAGAAAACGGCGTTCAGTCCGCCAAGCTTAATGCCAATGCTCTGCTCAAA
>JAIDLO010000165.1 GCA_029050995.1 Eubacterium sp.
TACTTACACTGTTATAGAATTAAAATATAAACTTTAAATATTTAGCTTAATTCCTAAAAATTTCTATAAATCAATTCTGTGTTCTTCTGTAAAGTTATTAACTTTACATTATGAATATTGCTTATTTATAGTTTTCAATAAACATTTTATAAAAATGAACTGCATTTACAACGGCTTTTAAGTCAATATTTTCATTTTCGGAATGAACAGAAGCAAGCTGCTGAGCAGAAAGTTCGATCGGCGCAAAACGCAAAACACATTTGCAGACATCCGTTAATGTTCGTGCATCTGTTCCTGCAGGAAGAATAAACGGAGAAGCCGGATACTGCGGAAAGGATTTTGCAATGCAATCCATTGCATATGAAAATGCAGGCTGATTCATATCGGCAGGTCCGTGATATTCAGAATCATCAGAAACAGAAATTTCTATTTCATACTTTGCGGCAATGGCTTTAATCGTTTCAATATCCTTAAACATATCCGCTTCATCAACACTGCGAAGCATTGCCGAAACCGTGCATTTTTTACTTTCCGTGCTGCCCTCAATGCTATTGAACGCACAGGTTGAACCAATCAACCCGCCTGCCTGTGCATTGATTTTCGGCATAACCTTTTTCAGCAAGCCGCCGAACAACCACAAATTGCTGAACAACATATTCATCGGGAAACCGCAGTACGGCGCAAAATGCGCAAACATCGCAGTTACCTGCGGATTCAGTCTGCGGATAAACACATCCTTTGTATTAATCTCATTAATGAAAGAAACCATTCGTTCAATCGGCGTAGCCTTGGCAGCAGCGGTTAAGCTTGCGTGTGCATTTTCAGCAGACGCAACGCAATTCAGCTTATATCTGCCTTTTTCGTGAACAGCAACCATTGCACATTTACTACATTTCATTCCGCCGAGCGGAGGCTCTATAACAGCGCCGCCCTCATCAAGGATTACCTCAAAGGTTATACCCTGTTCCTGAAAATATTTTAATGCTGTCGGAATTCCGTCTCCGCCAAGCTCTTCATTATGAGAAGAACCGATAAAGATATTACACGGCGGCTCAAAGCCATTT
>JAIDLO010000166.1 GCA_029050995.1 Eubacterium sp.
GCTTATCCTCTTTTAAATATATATAAATAATGTTAAAATAAAAAATGGTGATAACAATGAAAAAGATTTTAATTGTTGATGATGATCTCAATATCGGAAATATGCTGGAAGAGATGCTGACGGCAGAGGGCTATGCCGTTCTCCGTGCATATTCGGGCACAGAGGCGGTTATGCTTTTGTCCGCGCAGACACCCGATTTAGTTCTGCTTGATTTAATGCTTCCCGGACTCAGCGGAGAAGAGGTTTTGCCGAAAATAAAGGGGATTCCTGTTATTGTTGTTTCGGCAAAGGTAGGTATTGATGATAAGGTTTCTCTTCTTTTGGGCGGTGCGGCTGATTATATTACAAAGCCGTTTGATATGAAGGAACTGCTTGCAAGAATTTCCGTTCAGCTTCGCAAAAGCGAATATAATGCGGAAAATGAAAAGCTGTATTATGATGATATTTCGCTGGATACGGCTTCGCATCTTGTTTCTGTTTCCGATAAAGAAATTCGGTTAACGCGAACGGAATTTGCAATTCTGAAGCTGCTGATGAAAAATCCGAACCAGGTTATTGCAAAATCCGTTTTGCTTGAACGAATCAGCGAGGATACGCCCGATTGCACGGAAAGCTCACTCAAAATTCATATCAGCAATCTTCGTAAAAAGCTGAGAGAGGTCAATCAAAAGGATTATATTGAAAGCATCTGGGGTATCGGCTTTAAAATGAAAGGTTGATGAAATCTTTACAATTCCCTTAACCGCTTTCTTAACTAAAGTATTCTACAATTGAGCCATAAAAGGAGGAATTACTTATGGAATATGTTTTAGAAACAAACGCCCTTTGTAAAAATTACAGGCGTTTTAAAGCATTGAACAGCCTTTCCATGCGTGTTCCGAAAGGCTCAATTTATGGCTTTGTCGGAAAAAACGGCGCAGGAAAAACAACACTTATCCGCCTTATCTGCGGCTTGCAGGAGCCGAGTGCAGGCGAATATACGCTTTACGGAAGAAAAAACACGGAAAGGGATATTGCAAAATCACGCAGACGAATGGGCGCTGTTGTTGAAACGCCGTCTATCTATCAGGATATGTCTGCCGAGGATAATCTGAAAATGCAGTATCGCGTTATCGGTCTGCCGTCCTTTGACGGACTTGATGATATTCTGAAATTAGTCGGTCTTGAAAACACGGGCAAGAAAAAAGCAAAGCATTTTTCCCTTGGTATGAAGCAAAGGCTTGGAATCGCGGTTGCACTGGTCGGCGATCCCGATTTTCTTGTGCTTGATGAGCCTGTTAACGGGCTTGATCCGCAGGGTATTATTGAAATCAGAGAGCTGATTTTAAAGCTGAATCGTGAAAAGCAGATAACGGTTTTGATTTCCAGCCATATTTTAGATGAATTATCCAGGCTTGCTACCCATTACGGCTTTATTGATGCGGGCAGAATCGTTAAGGAAATCAGCGCTGAAGAGCTTGAAAAAGCCTGCCGTAAATGCACAAGGCTGGAGGTTTCCTCAACTGCCGTGCTTTCAAGAGTGCTTGATGAAATGGGCGTTGAATATAAAATTATTTCTGCAACCGAGGCAGATGTTTATGCAAAGGTTAATTTAACAAATCTTATAAATGCATTATCTGCCGAGGATTGCGAACTGCTTTCTGCTTCCGAAAGAGAAGAAAGCCTTGAAAGCTATTATGTAAATCTTGTTGGAGGTGGCAGAAATGAATAAACTTTTAAAAGCAAATTTCAGCAGATTAAAAAAAGAAGCCTCCCTTTGGGTTGTTGCAGGCGGAACGCTTGGAATTATAATAGCGCAGGCAATAGACAGGGCAATTATGAATATCAAGGGAACTGTAATAAACCCGAACACATTAAATGATATACTTTTTGAGCTGCTGCCTGCTATCGGTATCATTTTCGCCTTGTTTGTTGCGCCGTATCTCGGCAAGGAATACAGCGACAGAACAATAAGAAACAAGCTTGTTGTCGGTCATAAGCGGGGAAATATGTATCTTGCGAATTATATAGCTTGTTTTATAGGCTCGCTTTTTATCTATTCTATGTTTTTTGTCGGCGGCTTTGCTGTCGGTGTTCCGCTTCTCGGCGGCTGGCAGGGAGATATAAGCACACTTATAACCTATATTCTGATGGGTATATGTATTACAGCCGCTCTTTCTTCCGTATTAACAATGTTCTGTATGCTCTGCTCAAAGCGTTCGTTAGCGGCTGTTCTTTCAATCATTATTATGTTTATACTGCTGATTGCCGCAAGCTCAGTTTACGAAGCTCTTTCTGCACCTGAAACAACAAATGAGATAGTCAGCTATACATTGGACGGCGTTGTATTCGGAGATCCTGTACCAAATCCGTATTATATTGACGGCTTCAAACGAACAGCTTTTGAGTTTATAATGCAGTTCCTTCCTACAGGGCAGGGGATTTTGATTGTGCACGAAGAAGTTACACACCCTGTTTTAAATATGATTTATTCAATTGTAATTACCATAATTGTGAATTTCTGTGGTATAATTGCATTTAAGAAAAAAGATTTAAAGTAAGGAATACACTATGGATGTTTTGTTGTGGGCTGAGATCGGTGCTATGGCGGCTGTAATTAACCTTTTGGCGGTTGTAATCGGCATTATGGCGGTTGTTATCATTGCATTGCTTCTGAAAATAATACTGCTTAAAAAATCAGCAAGGGAAATTGAAACTGCCTTTGCCGACAGGCTCATAACCGATACGAATACGCTGATTGATATTTCCTCATCGGATAAGAATATGAGGCGCCTTGCCGCTTCCATAAATGTTCAGCTCAAAAAGCTTCGTGAGGAACACCACCGTTTTGTGCAGGGGGATACGGAATTAAAGAATGCCGTTACAAATATTTCCCATGATCTGCGAACTCCGCTTACGGCGATTTTCGGCTATCTTGATTTGCTGGAGAAGCAGGAAAAATCAGAAGAGGTTGAGCGGTATTTAAAAATCATCGGCGAACGATGCGAAAGCTTAAAGAGCTTAACGGAGGAGCTTTTTAAATATTCCGTAATCATAACAACGGATGAGGAATTCAAAACAGAAGAAATCGTTGTAAACAATGTGCTTGAAGAAAGCGTTGCAGGTTATTATGCAACGCTTGTTGAGCATAGTATCAATCCTGTTATTGACCTGCCCGAAAAAAGGATTGTCTGCCTTGCAAACCGTTCTGCGCTCAATCGTATTTTTTCCAATCTTCTCAATAATGCAGTCAAATACAGCAACGGAGATTTGCATATATCGCTTAAAGAAAACGGCGAAATTGTTTTTTCAAATACTGCCCTGGGGCTGGATGAAATACAGGTCGGCAGATTGTTTGACAGATTTTATACAGTTGAATCCGCAAGAAAATCAACAGGGCTTGGGCTTGCAATTTCCAAAACGCTTGCGGAACAGATGAACGGCAGTATCTCGGCAAAGTATACCGATAACAGATTAATCATTACCTTAAAGCTTACAAAAATATAAATGTAAACAATTTATAAAACGGTTCGTCGGGGACGCCGAACCCTACGAAATAAAAATGATGAATTGTGATTGTAGGGGACGGGTTTCCCGTCCCGATAAAATTAAATAAATATTTTTATTGATTTACTTATATGTTTCCTGTATAATATATAAGTACAGACGGCTGTACCGAGGGTGCGGCCGTTTTTTGCTTTTATAAATCGAGGAAAAGAGAAAAAGAGAAATGTATAAAGTAGGATTTGACAACAACAAGTATTTAAAAATGCAGTCAGAAAGAATCAAGGAAAGAATTTCCGAGTTCGGCGGAAAGCTTTATCTTGAGTTCGGCGGAAAGCTGTTTGATGATTATCATGCTTCCCGTGTTCTTCCGGGCTTTGAGCCGGACAGTAAACTCCAGATGCTTCTTCAGATTAAGGAGCAGGCTGAAATTGTTATCGTAATCAGCACGGAGGATATTGTAAACAGCAAGCTGAGAGCAGATTTGGGCATTACATATGATTTGGATGTTATCCGTCTGATTGATGCGTTTACGGAAAGAGGCTTGTTTGTAGGCAGCGTTGTGCTTACAAAATATGCACCGCATCCAAGAGTAACCGCTTTTGAAGAAAGGCTTAAAGCACTCGGCTACCCTGTTTATCATCATTATGTTATTGAGGGCTATCCGTCCAACATCTCTCATATTGTAAGTGATGAGGGCTACGGCAAGAATGATTACATAGAAACAAGCCGTTCGCTCGTTGTTATAACTGCGCCCGGTCCGGGCAGCGGTAAAATGGCAACCTGCCTTTCTCAGCTTTATCAGGAAAATAAGCGCGGTATTAAAGCAGGCTATGCTAAATTTGAAACCTTCCCGATTTGGAATATTCCGCTCAATCATCCTGTTAATGCGGCATATGAGGCTGCAACGGCAGATCTGAATGATGTGAATATGATTGATCCTTGGCATCTTGAGGCTTACGGAAAAACTACAGTTAATTACAACAGAGATGTTGAAATCTTTCCTGTTCTTCGTGCTATGTTTGAAGAAATTTACGGCGAATGCCCTTATAAATCTCCAACCGATATGGGTGTAAATATGGCAGGAAACTGCATTGTTGATGATGATGCAGTGTGCGAGGCTGCAAGGCAGGAAATCATCAGGCGCTATTTTGCTGCGCTTGAGTGTGCCGTTAAGGGAACAGGCAGCAATAATGAAATCTATAAATTAGAGCTTCTTATGAAGCAGGCTGGTATAAGCGAAACCTCACGCAAAAGCGTTGCTGTTGCAAGGGAACTTTCCGAAAAAACAGGCGCGCCTGCCGCTGCAATCGAGCTGAATGACGGAACGGTTATAACGGGTAAAACCTCCAAGTTGCTTGGCTGTGCTTCGGCTATGCTTTTGAATGCTTTAAAGCATCTGGCAGGGCTTGATAACGAAATTCTTTTGATTACACCTGAGGTTATTATTCCTGTTCAGGCGCTTAAAACAAATCATCTTGGCAATAAAAATCCAAGGCTTCATACGGATGAAATCCTCATTGCGCTTTCTATTTCGGCAGTAAATGATAAAAATGCGGCAAAGGCAATGGAACAGCTTTGCAATCTTCAGAATTGCGAAATGCATACCTCTGTTCTGCTTTCTCCGATTGATGAAAATGTAATGAAAAAGCTTGGAATTCGCTTAACCTGCGATCCGAAAAAGCAAAATAGATAATTATTGTAGAATCCCTCTGTCTGCAAAATGCAGACACCTCCCTTAAGAATCCCTCCACCGCGAGCGGTCCCCCTCCCTTTAACAAGGGAGGCTAATCGGGAGGCAGAGAGGTTTAATTGATTTATAAGGAGGACAAGAAAGTGAACAAGAAAACAAAGTACATTTTTGTTACAGGCGGCGTTGTAAGCGGACTTGGCAAGGGAATAACTGCGGCATCCCTTGGCAGACTACTGAAAGCAAGAGGCTTAAAGGTTACGGCACAGAAGCTTGATCCGTATCTTAATGTTGATCCCGGCACAATGAATCCTGTTCAGCACGGCGAGGTTTTCGTTACAGATGACGGCGCTGAAACAGACCTTGATTTAGGTCACTACGAAAGATTTATTGATGAATCTCTTTCCCAGAATTCAAATCTTACCTCGGGCAGAGTGTTCTGGAAAGTTATAACGGATGAGCGCAAGGGCGTTTACGGCGGCAAAACAGTTCAGATTATTCCGCATGTAACAAATGAGATTAAAAGATTTGTAGAGAAAAACCGGGAAACAGAGCCGGATGTTTGTTTTGTTGAGGTTGGCGGCACAATCGGCGATATCGAAAGCCAGCCGTTCCTTGAAGCAATCCGCCAGTTTTCTGTTGAATATGGCAGAGAGAATTGCCTCTTTATTCATGTTACGCTTGTTCCGTATCTTGCGGCTTCGGATGAACTTAAATCAAAGCCAACCCAGCATAGTGTTAAGGAATTGCTTTCTATCGGTATTCAGCCCGATATTATCGTTTGCAGAACAGAGCATCCACTTTCGGATGATATTAAAACAAAGATTTCGCTTTTCTGTAATGTAAACAAGGAATGCGTTATTGAAAATAACAACTGCGATATTCTTTATGCAGTTCCTATGATGCTCAAGGATGAGGGGCTTGATGAGGTTGTGATCAAAAAGCTTGGCCTTGTATGCGGCGAGCCGGATTTAACAGACTGGGAAAATATGCTTGATGCACTCCGCAATCCTGTGCAAACTGTTAAAATTGCAATGGTCGGCAAATATGTTGAGCTGCACGACAGCTATATTTCAGTAAACGAAGCCTTGAAGCACGGCGGTATTGAAACACATTCTGCCGTTGATATTCATTGGATAGACAGCGAAACGCTGGAGGGCGATGTTGATCTTGATGAAATTCTCGGCGATATGAATGGTATCCTTGTTCCCGGCGGCTTCGGCAGCAGAGGTATTGAGGGTAAAATCAGAGCCTGCAATTATGCAAGAACGCACAATATTCCGTATCTCGGCATATGCCTTGGTATGCAGATTGCAATTATAGAATTTGCAAGAAATGTGCTTGGTCTTGACGATGCAAATTCAGCTGAAATCAATCCGGATACAAAATATCCTGTTATTGATATTCTTCCCGAACAGAAGAATGTTGAAGAAATGGGCGGCACAATGCGCCTTGGTAAATATCCCTGCGTAATCAATCCGCAGTCTAAGGCATTTGCGCTTTATAATGAATCTATGATTTATGAGCGCCATCGTCATCGTTATGAGGTAAATAATGATTACAGAAATGATCTGGAAAAGGGCGGTATGATTTTTGCGGGAACTTCGCCCGATAATCACATTGTTGAAATGGTTGAAATTCCAAATCATCCCTGGTTTGTTGCAGGTCAGTTCCATCCCGAATTCAAGAGCAGACCAAATAAACCGCATCCGCTGTTTCGCGGCTTTGTAACTGCTGCGGCAGAGCATTTAAAAAATAAATAATTTTTAGTTTTAAATACCTACGGCATAATCGAACATAAACAACATTCATTTTAAAGAAGGGGTTTACTTATGAACAAAAACAAAACCTTATCCGTTTCATCTGCGCTGATTTATGCCATGGGTATTTTTGGCGTCCAGATCTTTATCGGATATATGAACAGCTTTCAGACGGAATTCTACAACAAAATGTACTCCTCGTTTGATAGCAGCATTTTCTACGCATCTGCCATTATCATCTTTGTTGCAAAGCTGATAAGCTGCCTTTTTGATCCGCTGATTGGCGCAATGATTGATAAAAGCGAATTAAAGGGCGGCAAAATGCGCCCTTGGGTGCTTCGCAGTGCGTTTCCGCTTGCTGTGCTTACAACGCTGATTTTTGTTTATATTCCGTTTGATCAATTCGGTGGTAAAATTCTTCTTTATGCTTATATAACAGTAACAACTGTTCTTTGGAATATTGCAATGAGCTTTGCCGATATTCCGTCGCAGGGTATGCTTTCTCTGCTCTCTCCCGATGCGGATGAAAGAAATGTTGCCGCAAGCTTTTCAAATATTGCAAAAAGCATGGCGCTTGCGCTTCCCGGTGTGTTCGTAACAGTTGTTATGATGATTATCGGTATGATAAAAGGCGAGGGCAATTATGAGGATAAGGAATACTATCTTATAACAGCGCTTGTTTTCTTCGTAATCGGAACATCGCTTATCCTTTTAATGTATAAGAAAAATAAGGAAGCCGTTGAAAGCTCCAAATCCGCGCAGACCGTTTCTATCAAAGAAATGTTTCGTGAAATGAAAATGAATAAAATGATTTTTATTGTTTTTCTGATCAATATGCTTGGCTTTGCTCGTGCAATGGGGCTTATAGTATGCGTGCAGGCAAATGGTGCTTTAATCGGTAAAATCAATCTGTTCGGTATGGTTATGGACACTACGGCTGATGCAACCTGGCTTCCCGGTATTCTCGGCGGAGTTTCGGGCTTTATCGGCATCTGTATTGTTCCGTTGATTAATAAAAAACTTGGCGAAAAGAAAACCTATATCGGCTTTTCCATTGCAACCTTTATTTTCAATATGGCAGTTACGGTTTTCTATTGGTTGCTCCCACAGGAAAGTGCTTTAAGATATGGAAATACGGCACTTTATATGATTATGGCTTTCCAATTTTTAACAGGATTTCTTACTGCCGCAAATACATATATTCCGCTTGTTATGACTGCCGATATCGTTGATTACCGCCTTTATAAAACAGGCGAGCGTAAAGAGGGCGTTAATTTCGCAATATTAAGCCTTTCCATAAAATTGAGCAATGCAATCTGCGTTGCGGTCGGTCTGCTTCTGATTGCGGCTTCGGGCTATACGCAGGTTGTTTATGAAACGGGCAGTATCCCTGCTAAAATGCAGAATATTATTATGTTTTCGTATATGGGCTTTGTCGGTGTTTCAGCGCTGATCAGTGCAATTCCGATGTTCTTCTATAAAATAGATAATAAAGTGAAAGCTGAAATGCGAAAGGACAATAATTTATAATTTTACTATTGCAGTATTTTTGTAAAAATGTTAAAATGTTTTCAGCAAAAAGATATCCGTCAATAAAGAATAAAATCTGTAGATTTATGTTTTGTTGGCAGCAGTAAAAAGGAGTTAAGTTTATGGACAATAAGCAGAAAAAAGAGCTTCAGATTCTTGCGGCTAAAATCCGCCTTGGAATTATTGAGGGCACTTATCATGCAAAAGCCGGTCATCCGGGCGGAAGCCTTTCGGCAGCAGATGTGCTTGCCTATCTTTATGGCAAGGAAATGAGAATTGACGCAAAGAATCCTAAAATGGAGGAGAGAGATCGCTTTGTTCTTTCAAAAGGACATGCTGCACCTGCACTTTATAGTACACTTGCAAATACAGGCTTCTTCCCTGTTGAGGATTTAAAAACGCTTCGTCATATCGGCTCTTATCTTCAGGGCCATCCGAATATGAATACAGTTCCCGGTGTTGATATGAGCACAGGCTCTCTCGGCCAGGGCATCAGCGCTGCCTGCGGAATGGCAAAGGGTGCAAAATATTTCGGTAAGGATATTAATGTATATACAATACTTGGTGACGGCGAAATTGAAGAAGGTCAGGTTTGGGAGGCTATGATGCTTGCTTCTCAGTATAAGCTTGATAATCTCTGCGTTATCATTGATGTAAACGGTCTTCAGATAGACGGCTCCTGCGAGGAAGTTATGAACGCAGAGCCTATTGATAAAAAGGTTGCTGCTTTCGGTTTTGACTATGTTGTTATAGACGGCAATGATTTAGATGAAATTGAAAAAGCTTTCGAGCTGTTCCATAAGAGTGAAAAGCCATTTGCAATTATTATGAAAACAGTTAAGGGCAAGGGCGTATCCTATATGGAAAATGTAGTTGGCTGGCACGGTAAAGCGCCGAATACTGAGGAATACGAAATCGCAATGGCAGAGCTTAATGCAAAGCTTGTTGAATTAGAGGAGGCGTAAGGAATGGCAGAAGTTAAAAATATTGCAACAAGAGACAGCTACGGCACAGCGCTGAAAGAGCTTGCAGCAGAGGGCGCAGAAAATCTTGTTGTTCTTGATGCAGACCTTTCCGCTGCAACAAAAACAGGCATTTTCAAGAAAGAATATCCTGAAAGACATTTTAACTGCGGTATCGCAGAATCAAATATGGTTTCCGTTGCTGCCGGTTTAAGCACAATGGGCCTTGTTCCGTTTGCTTCCAGCTTTGCAATGTTTGCAGCAGGCAGAGCATTTGAGCAAATCAGAAACTCAATCGGATATCCGCATCTTAATGTTAAAATCGGTGCAACCCACGCAGGTATCTCTGTTGGCGAGGACGGCGCTTCTCATCAGTGCTGTGAGGATTTTGCGCTTATGCGTTCCATTCCGGGTATGGTTGTAATCTGCCCTGCGGATGATGTTGAAGCAAAGCAGGCTGTTAAGGCTGCATATAAATACGAAGGTCCTGTTTATTTAAGATTCGGCAGACTCGCTGTTCCTGTTTTCCATGATGAAAGCTATCAGTTTGAAATCGGCAAGGGCGAGGTTGTTAAAGAGGGCGGTGATGTAACCATTATTGCAAACGGCTTAATGGTTGCCGAGGCAATTGAAGCAGGAAAGGTGCTTGAGGCAGACGGCATTAACGCTGAAATTATCAATATCGCAACAATCAAACCGCTTGATGAAGAGCTTGTTGTTGCATCTGCAAAGAAAACAGGCAAGGTCATTACTGTTGAAGAACATAATATTATCGGCGGTCTTGGCGAAGCAGTCTGTGCATGCCTTTCGGAAAAATGCCCGACTCCTGTTAAAAGAATCGGCGTAAATGATGAATTTGGCCACAGCGGTCCTGCAAAGGAGCTTCTTAAACAGTTTGGTTTAAGCGCTGAAAACATTGTTAAGGTTACTAAAGAATTTGTTAAATGATTAATGCAGAGGGTATTCGTTTGAATATCCTCTGTTTTGATAAAAGGTATATTTATGAATATAAAATTAATTGCCGTTGATATGGACGGAACGCTGCTTGATGATTCTTCAAAGGTTGGCGAAGAAAACTTAAAGGCAATAAGGCGGTTGAGCGAAAGGGGAATTCTCATTGTTCCCGTTACAGGCAGAACCTATAATGAAATTCCTGCTGAAGTACGAAATGAAGAATGTGTTCGGTATTTCGTTTTTTCAAACGGCTCGGGAATTTATGATCGAGATAAGGGAATTGTTTATTCCTCAACGATTGAACGGGATACAGCCGTCGGCATTTATTCTCTGCTTGCCTCCTATGAAACCTTTATTGAGGTATACAGCGGCGGATATCCCTGGGCAGATAAGAATAAGCTGAATGAAGAAAGTTTTGAATATTATAGAATCAATCCGATTTTCCGCAAGGTTATCATTGGCAGCAGAAGAAAGGCAGAAAATTTTGCTGAAATGCTTGAAAATGAAAGCCTGAAAACAGAGCTTTTTGATGCTTTTTTCAGAGATATGCATGATCGGGCAGAATGCCTTGAAAAATTGAATACCCTGTATCCTGAAATAGAGGTTGTCAGCTCAATGGGCAATAACCTTGAAATTATGAATCGCGGAACACATAAAGGGACAGGGCTTGAAAGGCTCTGCAAAATGCTTTCTCTTGATATCGGGAAAACGCTTGCACTCGGCGACAGCAAAAATGATATTGATATGTTTGAAACGGCTGGTGTTTCCTATGCTGTTTCAAATGCGTGTGATGAAATCAAAGCGATTGCAAACGGCATAGTCTGCTCCAATAATGAAAATGTAATTCAATATGTTGAGGAAAATCTTTTATGATAACGAATGTTTTAATGGATGTTGATAATACGCTGCTGGATTTTAATAAATGCGCGGAAGAGGCAATTAAAATCGGCTTTGAAAAATGGAATATTGCGTACAATGCTTCTGTTTTTCCTGTGTTTTTAGAGGTAAATGACAGCCTTTGGCGAAAAATTGAAACAGGCGAAATGGATAAAAAAACGCTTTATCAGCTCAGATGGAAAACGATTTTTGAACGGCTTGGCATACAGGCAGACGGCCCTGCCTTTGAGCAGGATTTCAGAACGATTTTTTCAGACAGCAAAGAACCTGTTGACGGTGCTTATGAAATTCTTACGTATTTAACGGAAAAGTATACAGTTTCCGTTGCAAGCAATGCATCCTATCAACAGCAATTAAAAAGGCTGTCCAATGCGGATATGCTGAAATACTTTACGCATATTTTCAATTCCGAGCAAATCGGCTACCCAAAGCCCGAGCCGAAATTTTTTGATGCCTGCTTTGAAAAGCTCGGCAATATCCCGAAGGAAGAGATTATCATAATCGGGGATTCGCTTTCGGCGGATATAAACGGCGGAGCGGCTTATGGAATCAAAACGCTGTGGTTTAATTACGGTAAAGCGGAGATTCCAAATAATGTAAATGCAGATTTTATTGTAAATTCACTTGACGAAATTAAGAATATATTATAAATTATAGAAAGAAAGGGTGGATGAAAATGAAAAAAACAGCAAGTCTTTTAATCGCATTCCTGATTGTGCTTTGTGTAACCGTCGGAGTGGGTATTTCTGTTTATGCCGATAATAATGATATGAATATTACGGAAGATGTAGCAGAACCGGCAAACCCAATCGTTCCCGAGGACACAACTGCACCGGATGAAATAACCGATCCGGAGGATACAACTGATCCAGAGGATACAACTGATCCAGAGGATACAACAGACCCAGAGGATACAACAGATCCGGAGGACACGACTGATCCTGAGGACACAACCGACCCAGAGGACACGACTGATCCTGAGGATACGACTGATCCGGAGAACACAACCGATCCAGAGGATACAACTAATCCGGAGGATACCACAGATCCGGAAGACTCAACCAATCCTACAGATCCAACGGACCCAACAGATCCAACAGACCCTACCGACCCGACAGACCCAACCGAGCCGGATGATCCTGTTCAGCTTGAAGCACCGACAGCCGAATTAATTATTAATGATAACGGCTCATTAACAATTACCTGGAATGAAATTGAAGGTGCTGATCTGTATGAGGTTTATATTCTGAATAACGGTACAGGCGAATATCAGCTTAGTAAAGTTACAGATAAAACAAGCTTAAGCACGCCGAACACAGTTCAATATGGTGTTAAATATTCCTACAAGATAAGAGCAATCAATTTAGAAGACGATACGGTTGCTTCTGATTTCAGTAATGTTGTTACAGGCACAAATAAAAAGCTGCTTCAAACGCCGACACTTTCTGTTAAGGAAAATTCAAACGGAACATTTACGCTTTCGTGGAAAGCCATTGCAGGTGTTGAAAGCTATCAGCTTTGCCAGAGAAATGATGACGGCACTTTCAGATTGCTGAAAACAACGACAGCAACCTCTGTTACAACTGCTGTTGAAGCATATGAAACAGAATGTGCATTTAAAGTGAGAGCGGTAACAGACAGTAATGTGGATGCAACCTCTGCATTCAGCAACATTGTAACTGCAACAAATACCAAAAAGCTTCAGACACCAACGCTTAAAGTAACCGTAAATTCAAGCGGTACCTTTAAGTTCTCCTGGAATAAAATAGCAGGTGCTGATAAGTATCAGATTTATGTTAAGAATGCAGACGGCTCATACAAGCTTTATAAAACTGTAAAGGGAACATCTGTAACATCCGGTGTTCAAACCTATAATAAGCAGTATACTTATAAAGTAAGAGCCGTAAACAACGAGAACAGCTCTGCAACATCTGCTTACAGTAAAACTGTAAGTGCGAAGAACACAAAGAAGCTTGGAACGCCAACGCTTAAAGCATCCGTAAATTCAAATGGTACCTTTAAGCTTTCATGGAATAAAATAACGGGTGCTGATCAATATAAGGTTTATGTTAAGAATTCAGACGGAAAATATAAGCTTTATAAAACCGTAAAGGGAACATCTGTAACAACAGGTGTAAACGAATATAATAAGACATACACTTATAAAGTAAAAGCAGTGAACAGCAAGAAGAGCGCAATCACTTCTGCTTACAGTAATACGGTAGATGTTAAGAATACGAAAAAGCTTCAGGCACCAAGCAATGTTAAGGTTTCAGTAAATAAGAATGGTTCATTTAAAATTACCTGGAAAAAAGTAACAGGCGCTGATAAGTATCAGGTTTATGTTATGGACAGCAGAACAAAGAAATATACATTGCTGAAAACAACAACCTCAAATAGTGTTACAACAGGTGTTGCTACGAAGGGTGTAACTTATAAATATAAAGTAAGGGCAGTTAAAAATTCAAAAAGCTCTGCAACCTCGGCATACAGCTCTGTTGTCAGCAAAAAAAGATAATGAAATCTTAATCGTGTGGGCGGGTATTTCCCGCCCGCTTTTTGTTTGTAAATACTACGAATATTTACAAAAAAGGAATAAAAAATAAATTTATACAATCTGTGCTTTTGTGTATAATTACTAAAACAAGCCCGAACTTTTCTACATGGGCGATTATTGAAATAGAGCCCGATTTGATGTAAAATATAGAAATGAAAAGTAAAAGGCGGACAGAAATGGATAATGTTATCAGAATTACATCTCCAAGAGATGACAGAGTTTTTATCAGAGTTACACACGGCCACTATGTAACGGCGAATACACATATTAATTATTATGTTGGCACTTCGGATATAAAGCATAATCATGATGTTTCAACAGATACAGCAATGCTTATGGCTGAATACTATAATACAAGAGGTATAGAGGTTGATACTGTTCTCTGCCTTTATGAAACGCAGGCACTCGGCGCTTATCTTGCGCATGAGCTTTCAAGGCCGTCTATGATGTCTCCGAATCCGAAATCAAATGTTTTTGTGATTGGTCCTGAATATGATGCACAGGGAAATATGATTTTCCGCGATAATCTGATCAGAATGATTAAGGATAAAAGAGTTGTTATTCTTATTTCCTGTATTACAAGCGGTAAAACGGTGGATCGTGCTATTGAAAGTATCGGCTATTACGGCGGTAAGGTTGTTGGCATTACAGCAGCTTTCAGTGCTGTAAACAATATAGACGGCATTGAGGTAAACACAATTTTTACGGCTGATGATTTGCCGGGATATGAAATTTATGATGCGCATAATTGCCCGCTCTGCCAGCAGGGAAGGCATGTTGATGCAATCGCAAACGGCTATGGCTATTCAAGGCTTTAAGCCAAGTTAATTTGAAGGGGTTAAGCCTGTCTGATAACTTTTTGCTATCAGGCAGGTTTTTTTATGCTTGACATTTTCATTCCAATAGAATATAATGATTTTACTAATTAAATAGTACCCATAAAAAACTGTGAAGCAGAAAAAGATTATAATTTTCAGTTGCAGAGAGTCGGCGGTTGGTGAAAGCCGATACGGAATTTATAATGCATAGCTCTCTGTGGAGTTGCTGTTCTGAAAAGCTTTTGCAATAGGAGCAGACGCATAACTGCGTTAAAGGTTAAGGCATTGTATGATGCTAAAGGGCAGGCTTCCTGCTGAAATAGGGTGGTACCGTGTAGAATTCTACACCCCTATACTACATAGGGGTGTTTCTTTTTTACCCCTTAATCGAAAGGAGAAATTCATTATGTTAGACGGCTACAAAAAATACATTCCGTTTAAACCAATCAACATTCCGGACAGAACTTGGCCGGATAAGCAAATCACAAAAGCGCCAATCTGGTGTTCGGTAGATATGAGAGACGGTAACCAGGCTCTTGTAGACCCGATGAATCTTCAGGAAAAGCTTGAGCTTTTCAATACGCTTGTTGAAATCGGTGTTAAGGAAATTGAGGTCGGCTTCCCGTCTGCTTCTGAAACAGAATATGAGATTTTAAGAACGCTTATTGACGGCGGCTATATCCCTGATGATGTAACCATTCAGGTGCTTGTTCAGGCTCGTGAGCATCTTATAAAGAAAACCTTTGAGGCAATCAAGGGCGCTAAAAATGTTATTGTTCATTTCTATAATTCAACCTCAACACTTCAGCGTAAGGTTGTTTTCAGAACAGATATGCAGGGCGTTATTGATATCGCCGTTAAGGGTGCAAAGCTTATCAAGGAGCTTACGGATAAGGAGCTTGCCGAAAATCCGGATATGAATATTCGCTATGAGTATTCCCCTGAATCCTTTACAGGAACAGAGATTGATAATGCAGTTAAAATTTGCGAAGAGGTTATGGCTGTTATGCAGCCAACCCCTGAAAATCCGATTATCCTGAATCTTCCGTCAACGGTTGAGGGCTCTTCTCCGAATGGCTATGCAGATCAGATTGAATATTTCTGCCGTCATCTTAAAAACAGAGAAAGTGCAATCATCTCTCTTCATCCGCATAACGACAGAGGCGAGGGTGTTGCTGCAACCGATCTTGCGCTTCTTGCAGGTGCAGACAGAGTTGAGGGTACGCTTTTCGGAAACGGCGAAAGAACAGGTAATGTTGATATTATTACGGTTGCTCTTAATATGTGGACACAGGGCGTTGATCCTGAGCTTGATTTCCACGATATCAATAAAATCAGAGAAGTTTATGAGCGCACAACCAAAATGAAGGTTGATCCTCGTCATCCATATGAAGACTCTCTCATAAACCAATAACCTCGACAACGCGACCTCAA
>JAIDLO010000167.1 GCA_029050995.1 Eubacterium sp.
ACGCGTAAGATCGTCGGCAGCGTCAGATGTTGATAAGAGACAGTTATAAGGGCTTTCATAATTTTATAAAGCCTTTTTTGTTTTTTTCTGAATTCTCTCATTTGATCATTTCCATAAATCTTTCTTCTGTTATGATTTCAATGCCAAGGGCATTGGCTTTATCAAGCTTGCTTCCTGCTTCTTCGCCTGCAAGAACATAGCTTGTTTTTTTAGAAACACTTGATGATGTTTTTCCGCCGAAGGATTCAATGATTTTTGATGCTTCAGCGCGTTTTAAGGTTGGCAGTGTTCCCGTTAAAACAAAGGTTTTGCCTTCAAAACGATGATCCTGAACAACGCTCTGAGATTCCATATTCACGCCGTTTTCAGCAAGGCTTCTGATTAATTCCTTTGATTTTTCGTTTTTAAAGAAATCAACAATACTTTCAGCCATAATATCGCCGAAGCCGTCAATATTCAGAATATCTTCAGCAGAAGCATTCATAACCGCTTCCATATTCTTAAAATGATTTGCCAAAAGATTTCCTGCTTTTGCGCCGATATGACGGATACCCAAGCCGAATATAAGCTTTCCCAAATCATTTTTCTTAGAATTCTCTATTGAGTTGATGATATTGTTGATACTTTTTTCTTTAAAGCCCTCAAGATTCTCCGACTCAATTTTTTCATAGGTTAATACATAAATATCCTCTGTTTTTTCAATAAGACCATTCTCAACAAAGGTTTCCAGAATTGCAGGACCTAACCCCTCTATATCCATTGCATCCCTTGAGCAGAAATGAATCAGATTTCTTAAAAGCTGAGCCGGACAATCGGGATTGATACATCTGATTGCCGCTTCATCATTTTCTTTTACAACAGGGCTCTGACAGCTTGGGCAGAGCTTTGGAAATTCATAAATTGCATCACTGTTGTGTTCATTAACACAAAGCACCTCGGGTATGATATCCCCTGCCTTGCGAACAGTTACAACATCTCCAATTGCAATACCCTTTTCTTTGATAAAATCGCTGTTGTGAAGCGTTGCTCTTGAAACAGTTGTGCCTGCAAGATGAACAGGCTCTAAAACAGCTATAGGCGTTAACACACCTGTTCTGCCGACTGCGATTTCGATATCAATCAATTTGGTCTGCTTTTCTTCGGGCGGATACTTGAATGCAACAGCCCATTTCGGAAACTTTGCTGTTGAGCCAAGCTGATTACGCATTTCAAAATCATCAACCTTGATCACAGCGCCGTCAATATCAAATTCAAGCTCGCCGCGCTCTTCGCCGATTTTGTCTATAACATTCAACGCATCCTCAATGCTGTCTACTAAAGTATATTCAGGAACTGTATTAAAACCAAGCTCCTGCAGAAAATCAAGGCTTTCCTTATGGGAACTGAGCGTAACGCCCTCTACCTGCTGAATATTGAAAATAAAAATATCAAGTCCTCTTGTTGCAGTTACCTCGCTGTCTTTCTGTCTGAGCGAGCCTGCGGCAGCATTGCGTGGATTTTTAAACGGCTTTTCGCCTTTTAAAAGCTGTCTGTCTACAACGCGTTCAAAGCTTTTTTTCGGCATATAAACCTCGCCGCGAACCTCAATAAACGGAATCTCCTTGTTGAGCTTTAACGGCACATTATGAATAACTCTGATATTTCCGCTTACATCCTCGCCGACATTTCCGTCCCCTCTTGTTGAGCCTCTTACAAAAACGCCGTTTTCATATTCAAGGCTAACGGAAAGACCGTCTATTTTCGGCTCAACGCAGTATTTCGGACTATTGACAACATTCTGAACTCTATTGTCAAAATCATAAATTTCATCCTTTGAAAATGCATCCTGCAGGGATTCCATTCGAACAGTATGCACAACGCTTTCAAATGAATTATCAGCCTTTCCGCCAACGCGCTTTGTCGGCGAATCGTCTGTATCAAATTCGGGATATTCTTCTTCAAGCTTTTTCAGCTCGCGCATCATCATATCATATTCATAATCTTCGATTTCAGGCGCATCGTCATTATAATATCTGTCGCTATGATATCTGAGCGTTTTGCGAAGTTCTTCAATTTTTTCTTTTACATTTTCCATAATCTTCACCAGTTGTTTATTATAACAAATATAGATACTTTCTTCAATAAATATATTTATATTATTACAAATAAATTAATAATTATATAAAACAAGGCGAAAGCATACACTTTCGCCTTTCATTGTTCATTAAATTGTTTCAAGCAATTCTTTTATCGCAGAAGAAACAGCGCGAGGCAATCTTGCTTTATTCAGAGCTGTTCTGATTTCTTCACGGGTTTCTGCCTTTTCAAACGGCTTATAGGCAATCGCTTTTTTGACTGTTTTTTCCTGCCAGCGGGAAAGAATATAAATCAGCTGTTCCTTAATACTTTCTGTTTTCTTTATTTCGGCATTTGAAAGCTCTATTTCAACTTTGCTTTCAGGTGTAAAATCAGATATTTCAACAACAGCATTTCCGTTATCATTCATAATTTCATAATCTGAACAGGAAAGCTGATCAGCCTGTAAATCTTTGAACATAAGGCGAAGCCTTCTGTTTTGCGGAATAACGCTTGTATCGCCGACAGAGCTGTTGACAGTAAGCTTCAACTGTTTCTTTTCTTCATCAAATGAAACGCTGAAAGTCGTTTTTGCATTATGATTTTCATAATCTGTTTTGCCGTTATCCTCATAAAGCGTAAAGCTGTTGTTGCCTGAATAAATCCAAAGTTCAAGCTCTTCGGGATTGCTTACATCATTGCCGATTGATTTTGCAAACGGAATGATAGCACCCTCTTTTGCAAGAACAGGCATACTGTTTAAATCCCTGTGAAGCGGAACAACCTTATCGCCGTTATAGCTTTGACCTGTAAAAATATCCGTCCATCTGCCCGCAGGAAGCCAAGCCGTAACCTCGCCGAAATTTGTCTTTGTATTCTGCTTTGCGGTAATCGGGCAAACCATTAATTCAGAGCCGAACATATACTGATTCGGCACATTATATGCATTATCCTCATTCGGATACGAATAGTACATTGGCTCGCAAAGTGCTATGCCGTCCTTATGATTTCGATAATCCATTGTGAATATGTAAGGTATAAGGCTATGGCGGAGATTGAGCCATTCCTTTGCATAGCTGTAAATATCCGAACGATATTTCCAAGGCTCTTTTCCAAGCAGTTCAATCGCCGTTGAATGCAGCCTCATAATCGGAGAAAATACGCCAAACTGGAGCCAGCGGATATATAAATCATCATCACGATAACCCATATGATGTCCGCCTATATCATGGCTCCACCAAGTATATGCCGCATTCGCAGCATTTGCCGTAAAGTAAGGCTGAAAATCAAGCACTTTCCAATTGATTGCAGTATCTCCCGAAAAGCCGAGCGGATAACGATGAGAGCCGATTCCTGCATAGCGGGACAGCACCATAGGAATATCGCCGTTTTCGGCATTATCATAATAGTGATAATGGTTCAGCGCATTAAGCGGATCAAGCCCTTTTACATCGCTTTTCTTACCCTGCTGCCAATCTATCCACCAGAAATCAACGCCGTCTTTTTCATACGGCTTATGAAGAATATCAAAGTATGCATTCCAGAAATCATCACTGCCGCATTGGAATTTAACCTTTTCTTTTGTTTTCGGATCAATGCCTACTACTTTTGCCATATCCGCATACATATCCTCATAGGAATGAACACCGTCAGCAGGATGCAGATTTAAGGTTATATGAAGATTATCGTCTTTTAAATTCTGCAGGAATTCCTTATAATTCGGGAACAATTCTGTATTCCAGGAATACCCTGTCCAGCCGCCATATTTAACGCCGAACTTTTGCTCAATATCTTTAACCCAATGCCAGTCCATATCAACAGTAGCAACTGTAAGCGGGATATTTTCAGCTTTAAATTTAGCCATTAAATCAAGATATTCCTTTTGTGTATAAGCGTGGTATCTGCTCCACCATACACCAAGCGCAAAGCGAGGAATGAGCGGAGTTGGCGAGCTTATCTGATAAAAGGCTTTGATTGTTTCTCTGTAATTCTTTTCATAAGCAAATATGTATAAATCCTTAGCATTGCCTTCTCTCGGATGAAAATTGCCGTTTTCGTCAATCAGAACAGACTTACTGTCATCAAGAACATAAACGCCGTTTTGGGTAATTAAGCCGTCTGTAAGTTTGGTTTTGCCGAAGGTCATATCAAGCGTACGGCAGGTACCTTTTAAATTGCCTTTGTTATCACACTTTATCTTTTTTCCGCTTTCCTTGATTTCAACAAACTGCGGCTTTCCGTTATTCTTATTGATAAAGAATTTAACCTCATCTGTTTCAACAATAACAGTTGAGCCTTGCTCTTTTACAGAAAATTTAATATTGTCAAACTTTCTGAACCAGACAGCATAGCTTGCCAAATCAACAAACTTCTTCTCTGCTGAATATTCAACACGGATCAGACGATTGGTAAGTACAGTTATCCTGCAACAACCGCCGATATAGATTTGATTTTCATTTGCCTTTGCATCTGTTTTTGCAATAAGTGAAGACTTTAACATAGTTTTACCCCCCTTTTATTTTTAAGAATATGAATACGGCACTAAATCTCTGAGTTTAACAACAGTGCCTTTATTATCAACAAGAACCTTTATATCTGATGAATTCTTGAGCTGAAGCATAAATTCTCTGCACGCACCGCAAGGCGGAAGAACATTCCCCTTTTTATCAACAGCAACAACCATTTCTATCTCAAATTCGCCATTCGTAATCATTGTTGAAATTGCATTTCTTTCAGCACACATACCAAGCGAACAATCCGTGTCAATACAAACACCTGTATAAATATTTCCTTGTTTAGTAATAACAGCAGCCCCAACACCGCCTGAACACATTTGTTCACTTATCTTCTTCGGGTTTACAACCGCCTTTGCGGCATTGTATACCGTTTCCCAATGTTTATCTAATTTCATATGTATTCTCCGTTTAATTAAAATTACTTCTCTATATTATGT